>JAFPZD010000030.1 GCA_017417465.1 Prevotella sp.
CATAGGATAACGTACACCGAAGTCAAGACCGGAGCCGGGAGCCTCGGGGTCGTTGCCCTTGAAGTCGGCAAACGTCAGCAGGTTCTGACCTGAGACATAGAATCTCACATAGTTGATTAGTTGCAACCACTTGGGCTTGGTAATGGTATAACCCATCTCCAGATTCTTTAGACGCACATATTTAGAGTCGATAATCCATGCCTGCGAGTCACGGTTGTTGTGAACACGGTTGGTGAACGAGATACGCGGCAGGATGGCATTGCGGTTGTCCTCCGTCCAGGAGTTGTCGGCCACCCACTGAGCGAGGGCCGATGTGTTGGTAGAACCGAACTGGTCGCGGAAGTATCCGTTCAGCGCGCGGCTGGTGTTGTTGGCACCTACCCAGAGCATCGAGAAGTCGAAGCCCTTCCAGTTGAGGTTGGCGTTGACGGACCAAGTGATTTCTGGGTTGTCGGTATAGCCAAGGGGCTTCTGGTCGTTCTGGTCGATGATGCCATCGCCATTCAGGTCTACATAGACGGCGTCGCCATACTTCAGTTCAACCACCTGGTCGGGGAAGTCAGTGCCGTACTTGGCCTTATAGCGGTCCTCGGTGCCTTCCTGATAGAACTCGAAGAGGTCGTAGCCGAAGCGCTGGCCTACGGGGAGTCCGGTGCGGCTGAGGTAGTCATACATGGGCGGCACCTCAAGCATCTCGATGACCTTGTTGCGGGCGAAGGCGATGCTTGGCGAGATGGAGTAGCGCAGGTCGCCAATGCGGTCGGCCCACTTCAGTGTGAGCTCGTAGCCATGATTCTTCACGCGACCTTCGTTCACGTAGCTTGAAGGCAGACTGGTGACGGCGGGGAGCAGCGATGCATTCGATACGAGGATGTCCTTGCGGTCCTCCCAGAAGAGGTCGAGGTTCACCGTCAGTCGGTCGTTGATAAAGGCTGCATCAAATCCGAGGTTGATCTTCGTAGCGGTCTCCCAGGTGACGTTCGGGTTACCAGCAGTGAGTTCCTTCACGGCCTGCAGCCAGCTACCACTCGTACCGAAGTTAGCGCCTCGGTTTTGCGGGTTCACCGTTGTTGCACCCGTGTAGAACTGCCAGGCACCAGGCAGATAGAGGAAGCGGGCACCGTTGGTGTTGTCGTTACCAACCTTACCCCAGCTGGCGCGGAGCTTCAGATAGCCCATGATGTTCTTCATGGGTTCCCAGAACTTCTCGTTTGATGGAATCCATCCTACAGAGAATGAGGGGAATGTGCCATAGCGCTTGCCCTCGGCAAAGTTCTCCGAGCCGTTGTAACCAATGTTGAAATCGAACATGTAGCGGGTGTCGTAGTCGTAGGTGACACGTCCCACCAGTCCTACATAGCCCTTCGGAATCGATTGATACAAACTGCCATCTGAATCCCAAGGATAGTAGGTCTTGCTCTGGTTGTAGAGCAACAGCGCACCAACATTGTGGTTGCCGAACTTGCGAGCATAGTTGAAGCTGGCCTCGGCATACCAGTTGCGGCTGCCCCACTTCGCCTCGCTATAGGGAATCGGCCAGGTGATGTTTTCCTTGCGGAGAACCTCCTTGCCTTCAGAATCGAGCGTTGCCACGTAGGTGACACCGGTTCCGAAGCCATTCTGACGGTTCTTGCGGGCGGTGTATTCTGTGTTGTAAGAGCCCTTGATCTTGAAATCCAAACCCGGCGTGAGGAAGCTCATGTCGAGCTTGTACTGCAAGTCGAGGTTCAGCACGTTGGTGCTTTCATTCACATAGCCCAGGTCGTAGTAGTTAGAAAGGGCGTCGCGGTCGTAGGGACCAACGATGTTTCCATCGGCCACGATGTGCCGGCCCTGATCGTCAACACCAATACCGGCGTAAGGCGTGGCTCCCTGCAGATAGCGGAAGATGAAGCCTTCGCCACCACCCATCGTAGTGCGGTTCTGCACACGACCACCCAATGTCAGAGCAAGCTGGCTATACTTGGAGACGTTGATGTCGAGGTTGGCACGATAGTTGAAGCGGTTGTATTTGAACGTCTCGTCGTCATTCTGGGAGAAGGTCTTGAAGAGTGAGTTCTGATTCAGGAAACCAGCGGAGACGAAGTATCTCACCCTCTCCGTACCGCCGTTCACATTCACGTTCACCTGCTCTTGCCAGGCGGCATCGTTCATCATGTATTTAATCCAGTCGGTGCTGGGGAACGTGACGGGCATGTCGCCCGTGCGGAAGTGCTCCATCACATCCTGGGTAAAGCGTATGCCTGTGTCGGCATACGGCGTGTAGTCGGCAATGGTGGCACTGCCGGGCCACTGGCTCATAGG
>JAFPZD010000251.1 GCA_017417465.1 Prevotella sp.
CCGCAGTCGAAATCAACCCAGTGTGGATAGTTTGCAACCGTGACGCTCCACATGGTGTGCCAGTAGGTGTTCGGGTTGCCGTCGACGAGATGTGCGGCATCGCCTTCACCGCTCTCCACACTGGAGGCAAACATAACGGTGACCGGCACGCGCTCTACCTTTGCAAACTGCTGCTTGAACTCCACCTGCGACTCGTTTTTCTTTTCGTAGGCAATCACCGTGCCACCCTCGCGAAGGTTAAACGGTCCGGAGTATTGTTGTGCTTTGCTAGCCTTGGTGGAGGCATTGGTAGGAATTACTTTGTACCAGATGTCCTGATGATCGCCCTGTTCCTTCTTGGCCGATGAGATGCTCACGGTTCCCTCTGCATTGCGAGTAATCACAAGAGGCGTCATACCAGAAAACGACGGATGGAGGGCAGAAGCAGTAGGTTGTTGTGACTTGGCAGGTCGGATGACGAAACCAAAGGTGTGTGGACCAGCCTTCACGCGGTCGTATTCCAGCGGACCGCCTTGTCCGCAGCTGTTACCGCCCAGGCCCGTAATGGCTACATCGAGGTGCAGCCAGTTGCCCGACGATGCTGGTAATTCGTGCGGATGGTTGGCCATCGCCAGTTCCTGTGCCGTCCATGGGAGAACAGATACCGACATGGGATTGCGACCTACGAAAAGAACTCCTTGTCCGCCGTCGGTAGTGAGCTGGCACCAGCGAGTGTCCTGATGATTTCCCGTGTCTTGCGGCTTTGGGAAGTTCTCAAATTCTTTTGCCACCTTATTATGATAGATGCCAATGTTTTGCGATGTCTTTCGGTCGGGATAGTTGTCGATGGGGCCGCGGCCATAATAGCAAAAGTTGTCCATCGCAGAAGGAACATTCATCACATAGCCGAGGCGAGGGAGAATGAGTTGGGGATTGTTTGAGTTGATGGCAGCTTCAACCTGGATGCTTCCATCGGGAAAGACGGTATAGACCACGTCTTGCAGGAACTTGAAGTCGTCGGCACCGAAGGGCTTGTCGGTTTGCTCTGTCAGCCGTTTCCAGTTGCGGTCGCCACCCTCGAGACGTGCGCCACATGGTGCCTGGCTCTCAATGTTGTATGCTACCGATACGCTTCCATCGCTGTTCTTCATTACCTGGTGATTGCGTGCCTTGTGCTTCAGGTTGTGCAGGCCATTGGCATACCAGTTCTGATAGACCCAGTTGTCGTTGTTCACCCATGCGCGAAAGGCATCGAGATGAGGGCCGTAGCCATCCTTGAACACTTTCTGGCCTCCATAGCTGAGGCTGTAGATGGAGCCGTCTGTGGAATCGAACTGCATGTCGAAGCCACTACCACTTAGCAGTACCTTTCCGTTCTGCTCGTTAACGCTAATGGTTCCCCCTGTAATTGTTTCAACTACTTTTTTTTCCCCTTCCTTCACCAACAGCTGTTCGTCAGCCTGCACATAGCCGGCCTTGGCCCACGGCATGTCTTTTTTCAGACGGAACTCAATGTTGACGAAGTACTCGCGGCCGTCGTTCAGCGCGCTTGGGTTCAGGTCGGGAATGGTTATGATCTTGTGCTTACGGGTAGAAACGGTGCCTATATCGAGAATGCCTTCCTTGATCTGTTCGCCGTCGGCAGTCAGACTGTAGTGGCACTCGTAGTCGGCCAGGTCGTCGACATAGTAGTTCTTGTTGAAGATGTCGATTCTGCCGGCGTTGACGTCATCCCACTTGATACCTATGTTCTGATACACCTTCTTCACTTCATAGTATTGCGGCTTGGGTTGCATGTCGCCGAAGAGAATGCCGTTCATCACGAACTGTCCGTCGTTGGGCGTGTCGCCGAAGTCACCGCCATAGCCTAAGTAGCGCTTACCATCG
>JAFPZD010000031.1 GCA_017417465.1 Prevotella sp.
GTCGGGATGAGGCGACTCGAACGCCCGACCCCTACGTCCCGAACGTAGTGCGCTACCAACTGCGCTACATCCCGATTGGTCTGCAAGGACAGTGCAAGCCGAATGCAGAAAAGCCTGCTTTTATGCTGAGGCGAAGCCTGTTCTCGCGGCTGGTTTTCAAAAACCAGCTGCAAAGGTACGGCAAAAAAATGAGATACGTGCAGTTTTTCGAGAAAAAATTTGCGAAAACGCTAAAAAAGTGTTATCTTTGCACGCAAATCTAACCAGAATGAAGCGACTACTACTCATTGGCTGCTGTCTGTTGTGCGTATTGCTGGGGCGGGCTCAGCAGGTCATCGTCGTCAAGGCCGGCGACGCTGAGAGCCTGTTGGCGGCCATCGAGCAGGCCAATGCGATGAACGCGCAGAAGAACGCTCAGCGCACCTTCGTGCTGATTCCCAACGGCTATTACGACCTGGGCGAAAGGGTGCTGACGCGCATTACGGGTCATAACATCGCCTTCATCGGTGAGAGCATGCAGGGCACGATTATCCGCAACAAACCCGACTATCACAACGAGGGCATCGGCAAGACTGCCGTGCTGCAGAACTGGGGCAACGGCAACTACTTTCAGGACCTGACGCTGAGGGACGACCTCTTCTATTATAATAATGATATGAAGGACGGTCGTGGCGTGGCGCTGCACGACAAGGGCGACCACACCATCTGTCTGCGTGTGTGTCTGGACTCGCATCAAGACACATATTATTCTGACAACGACACCAGCCAGCACTACTTCGAGGACTCGGAGATTCACGGTACGGTGGACTTCATCTGTGGTAACGGCGACGTGTGGTTTGAGCGCTGTCTCATCGTGACGGAGCCACGCCATAGGGACGAGTCGGGCCGTGACGTCATCGCCGCCCCGCGCACCTCGGAGACGTCGTGGGGATTTATCTTCAACCGCTGCACGATAGAAAACAAGGTGTCGCGCTTCCAGTATGCCCGCGGCTGGCACACCACGCCCCGCTGTGTGTGGCTGTATACCACCCTGCTGACGCCGAAACTGCTGACGCCGTCGCGCTTTGACGCCTATGGCATCAAGGTGGTGGACAACTTCTTTAGGGAGTATGGCACGATGGATGCCGAGGGTCACGACATCACGCCGAAGACCAATGTGGTGACCTTTATCTGCAAGAACGACAGCATGGACATTGAGACTATTCTGAAGCCGGAGGACGCGGAATGCTACACGCGGAAGAATGTCTATACGTCGTGGAATCCCGTGAAACAGCTGAAGAAGCTGGAACGCCAGGCCGCCAAGCTGTTGAAGAAGAATCTCTGAAAGGCGCCAACCCGTCGCTACAACAATCGCTCTAATTGCTGCAATTCCTCGTCGGTCGTTGCCCAACTGGTGACGAAGCGGCAGATGGTGTGGTGGATGTCGGCCTTGCCCCAATGGGTGAACTCCACCTGCTGCTGCAGGCGTTCCACGATGTCGTTGGGCAGGATGATGAACTGCTGATTGGTGGGCGACTCGAGCCAGAACTCATAACCCTTACGCTGAAACATCTCACGCATCTTCATGGCCTGCTGGATGCCGTGACGCGCCAGCGTGAAGTAAAGTGCCTCGCCCGACTGCCCCTCGGCAGGCGAGAACAGCGCATCGAACTGCAGGCCGATGAGTGCGCCTTTGGCAATGACGGCGCCGTGCTGCTTCTGAATGGAGAAGAAGTGCTTGTGGGCCTGGCGGTTGGTAAAGACCACGGCCTCGCCACACAGCGCGCCGACCTTGGTGCCGCCGATATAGAACACGTCGCAATGGCGTGCCAGGAAGGGCAGCGTGATGTCGCAGCCGTCGGCCATCAAGCCATAGCCCAAGCGGGCACCGTCGATATAGAGCGGAATGTGATAGTGCTGGCAGACGTCATACAGCTCGGTGAGCTCCTGGGCGGTATAGAGCGTTCCCAACTCGGTGGGGAAGGTGATATAGACCAGTCCCGGGAAGACGGCATGGGCGTTGTTGCCGTCGTGCATGAAGTCGTCGAGATACTTGTCGAGCGTCTTGGCCTCCATCTTGCCCAGCGTGTCGGGGATGGTGATGATTTTATGCTCGGTAAACTCCACGGCACCGGCCTCATGGACGTTGATATGTCCCGAGCCGACACAGATGACGCCCTCGTACTGATAGAGCATAGAGTCGATGGTGGTGGCATTGGTCTGCGTGCCGCCCGTCAGGAAGAATATCTGGGCGTCGGGCAGTCCGCAAGCCTCACGGATACGGCCTTTGGCACGCTCGCTATACTCGTCGAAGCCATAGGGCGTCGGCTTACAGTCATTGTAGCGCACCAGGTTCTCCAGCACCTTGGGGTGAGCGCCATTGTTATAGTCACATTCAAAGGATATCATATTGCTAGTGTATGAGTGTTATTCGGCTGCAAAGATACGAAATTTTTGGCACTATCGTTGATATACATTATTATTTTTTGTGTCTGGCACATTTTTTAGGTAAAAGTTGGCGAATATATGCAGGGTTTTTTGTACCTTTGCAGCCAATTCAATATAACGTTATATTATGGCAGAAACTAAGAGAATCAAGACAGCCCTTATCTCCGTTTTCCACAAGGATGGGCTGGAAGAACTGCTACAGAAGCTGAACGCCGAGGGTGTGAAGTTCCTGTCGACAGGAGGTACACAGACCTTTATCGAGTCGCTGGGCTACAGCTGTGGCAAAGTGGAAGAGGTGACAACCTATCCCTCCATCCTCGGAGGACGTGTCAAGACGCTGCATCCGAAGGTGTTCGGAGGCATTCTGGCCCGTCGCGACAATGCCGGCGACCGTGAGCAGATGGCTCAGTACGACATTCCTGAAATCGACCTCGTCATCGTAGACCTCTATCCTTTCGAGCAGACCGTTGCCGGAGGAGCATCAGAGGACGACATCATTGAGAAGATAGACATTGGCGGCATCTCGCTGATTCGTGCCGGTGCCAAGAACTTCAACGACGTGGTCATCGTGCCGTCGAAGGCTGAATACGGGGTGCTGCTGGACATCCTGAACAAGCAGGGTGCAGAGACCACCCGCGAGCAGCGCCGCATGTTTGCTACCCGTGCCTTTGGCGTCAGCAGCCACTACGACACCGCCATCCACGCATGGTTTGAAAAGTAAAATTGTAAATAGTAAATTGTCAAATAGTAAATAAGAATGGGATTTTTTAGTTTTGTCCAGGAAATAGCCATGGACCTTGGCACCGCCAACACCATCATTATCAGTGATGACAAGATTGTTGTTGACGAGCCTTCCGTAGTAGCCCTTGACCGCCACACCGACAAGATGATTGCCGTAGGTTCAAAGGCTAAGATGATGTATGAGAAAACACACGCCGACATCCGTACCGTCCGTCCGCTGAGAGACGGTGTGATAGCCGACTTCTCTGCCTGTGAGCAGATGATGCGCGGCCTCATCAAGATGGTGCATCGCGGCTCACGCCTGTTCTCACCCTCACTCCGCATGGTCATCGGTGTGCCGTCAGGTTCTACCGAGGTGGAGTTGCGTGCCGTACGCGACTCAGCAGAACATGCCGACGGCCGTGACGTATACTTGCTGTTCGAACCGATGGCAGCAGCTATCGGCATCGGCATCGACGTCGAGGCCCCCGAGGGTAATATGATTGTAGATATCGGTGGCGGCTCTACCGAGATTGCCGTCATCTCGCTGGGCGGTATCGTCAGCAACAACAGCATCCGCACCGCCGGTGACGACCTCACCGCCGACATTCAGGAGTATATGGCCCGCCAGCACAATGTCAAGGTGTCTGAGCGTATGGCCGAGCGCATCAAGATTGCCGTAGGCTCTGCCCTCACCGACCTGGGTGACGAGGCTCCTGACGACTATATCGTACACGGCCCGAACCGTATTACGGCACTGCCTATGGAGGTGCCTGTGTGCTATCAGGAGATTGCCCACTGTCTGGACAAGACGGTGGCCAAGATTGAGAATGCCGTGCTCTCTGCCTTAGAGAATACGCCTCCCGAGCTGTATGCCGACATCGTGAAGAACGGCATCTGGCTGGCTGGTGGCGGCGCACTGCTGCGCGGTCTGGACCGTCGTCTGCAAGACAAGATCAATATCCCCTTCCATATTGCCGAAGACCCGTTGCACTCTGTGGCTAAGGGTGCCGGTATCGCCTTGAAAAACATCGGACGCTTCTCGTTCCTGATGAGATAAGCAAGAAGAGGGTAAGAGGTAGAGGATGAAAAACCTGCTTGACTTCCTGCAACAGCATTTTCACTGGGTACTCTTTGTAGTGCTTGAAGCCATCAGCCTGGTGCTGCTGGTTCAGTACAACAACTACCAGAACAGCGTCTGGGTGTCCTCTGCAAATGCCGTTGTGGGAAGCATTCATGAAGGCCGTTCATCCATGGAGTCGTACTTCTCGCAGCAACGCATCAACGAGTCGCTGACACTGCGCAACGTCTATCTGGAACGTCAGGTAGCACAGTTACGCCGACTCTATGCCGAGAAGACGGAAAAGAAGAATCCCGACGAGTTGCGGGCGCTGGACTCTCTCAGCCGCTATCAGCTGGTGCCTGCCAAAGTCGTCAGCAACGAGCTGGACCTCCACGACAACCTCATTACCATCAACTGCGGTAAGGCCGACGGCGTAGAGTCGGGAATGGGCGTCATTTGCGGAAAGGGCATCGTCGGTGTAACGTATCTCTGCTCTGACCACTACTCGGTGGTCATCTCCATCCTGAACAGCCACTCGTCACGCATCAGCTGTGCCATTCGCGGCCACGGCTACTTCGGCGTACTGCGCTGGTATGGCGACGACGCCCGCTATGCCTGGGTGGAGGATATTCCTCGTCACGCCAAATTCAAGCGCGGCGACTGGGTGGAAACCAACGGCTATTCCAGCATCTTCCCTGCCGGCGTGCTGGTGGGACGCGTGGAGAAAGCCTTCAATTCCAGGGACGGACTGTCGTATAGGCTGATGATTCGGTTGTCTACCGACTTCGGCAATCTGCGCGACGTCGTGGTCATCACCGACCGCTCCTTTGCCGAGCAGATGAGGGTGATGCAGGCTGCCCGCGATTCATTGAA
>JAFPZD010000001.1 GCA_017417465.1 Prevotella sp.
CAGACGCGCTTTGTGCTGCAGAAGGCCCTTCAGATTGGCCTCAAGCCCATCGTCGTGGTCAACAAAGTCGATAAGCCCAACTGTCGCCCCGAGGAGGTGTACGAAATGGTCTTCGACCTCATGTTCTCACTCAATGCCACGGAGGACCAGCTCGACTTCCCCGTCGTCTATGGCTCTGCCAAGAACGGCTGGATGGGTGAGGACTACAACAAACCCACTACCGACATTACCTATTTATTAGACAAGATTGTCGAGGTCATCCCTGCTCCACAGCAGTTGGAGGGCACACCTCAGATGCTCATCACCTCGCTCGACTATAGCTCCTACACGGGCCGTATCGCCGTGGGCCGCGTCCATCGCGGACAGCTGAAGGACGGCCAGCAGGTCACCATTGCCCATCGCGATGGCACCATGGAGAAGACGAAGATCAAGGAGCTCCACACCTTCGACGGCATGGGTCATACGCGTACCGATGCTGTCGACTGTGGCGACATCTGTGCCGTCATCGGACTCGAGAAGTTCGAGATTGGCGACACCATCTGCTACGTCGAGAATCCATAGCCCCTGCCGCCTATCGCCATCGACGAGCCCACCATGTCGATGCTCTTCTGCATCAACGACTCGCCGTTCTTCGGCAAGGAGGGTAAGTTCGTCACCTCACGTCACATCAACGACCGCCTGGAGCGCGAACTCGAGAAGAACCTCGCCCTGCGCGTCGAGCCTTTCGAGGACTCTACCGATAAGTGGGTCGTCTCAGGTCGTGGTGTGCTCCACCTCTCCGTGCTCATCGAGACCATGCGTCGCGAGGGATACGAGTTGCAGGTCGGCCAGCCCCAGGTCATCTATAAGGAGATTGACGGCCGTAAGTGTGAGCCCATCGAGGAACTCACCATCAACGTCCCCGAGGAGTTTGCCTCGAAGATGATCGATATGGTCACACGCCGTAAGGGCGAGATGACCAGCATGGAGACGCAGGGCGAGCGCACCAACATCGAGTTCGACATCCCCTCACGAGGCATCATCGGACTGCGCACCAACGTGCTCACCGCTTCTCAGGGCGAGGCCATCATGGCCCACCGCTTCAAGGAGTACCAGCCCTACAAGGGCGAGATTGAGCGTCGCGTCAATGGCTCGATGATATCGATGGACACGGGCAACGCCTTTGCCTACGCCATCGACAAGCTGCAGGATCGCGGCAAGTTCTTCATCGACCCGGGTGAGGACGTCTATGCCGGTCAGGTCGTCGGCGAACACGTTCACGACAACGACCTCGTCGTCAACGTCTGCAAGGCCAAGCAGCTCACCAACGTTCGTGCGTCAGGTACCGACGACAAGGCGCGCATCATCCCCAAGGTTGTCATGAGCCTCGAAGAGTGCCTGGAATATATCAAGGAGGACGAGCTCGTCGAAGTCACGCCTCAGTCCATGCGCATCCGCAAGATCATTCTCGACCATGATCAGCGGAAAAAGGCTGCGATTCAGCGAGGGTAGAGCATAAGTTCACTCATGCTTTACCGAGCGTAAGCAGGCTCGAACGAAGTTCAAGGCTGCGATTCAGCGAGGGTAGAGCATGAGTGGCTATGAGAGGGTAAGATGAAGAAACTCTGCGATTATATTTCGAAATACATTGGCGTGATGGTTGTTCTCGTGGCAGCCATGGCACTTTTTTGGCCCGCATCGTTCGTGTGGATTGACACGTGGGCCATCAATCCCCTGCTGGGTGTCATCATGTTCGGCATGGGTCTCACCCTGTCGCCCTCCGACTTCCGCATCGTTCTCAGCCGTCCCAAGGATATCCTGATTGGCTGTCTGGCGCAGTTCACCGTCATGCCGCTGCTGGCATTGGTGCTGACGTGGGCCTTCTCGCTGCCGAAGGAGTTGGCTCTGGGTGTCATCCTCGTGGGGTGCTGCCCCGGAGGCACCGCCTCAAATGTCATCACCTATCTGGCCAAGGGCGACCTCGCATTGTCTGTGGGCATGACAGCCACCTCTACGCTGCTGGCCCCCGTGCTCACCCCCATGCTCGTTTGGCTGTTGGCAGGCACCATGGTCGATGTCGACACCGTAGGCATGCTGCTGAGCATTGTCTATGTCGTCATCGCGCCAATTGCTGTCGGACTGCTGTGCCAGCATTTCCTGCCCAAGATGACCAAGGGCGTTACGCCCTATCTTGCCGCCTTCTCGTCTGTCGTCATTGCTTTCACGGTGGGCATCGTTGTGGCTCACAATGCCGACCGCTTGTTGGTAGGAGGCCTGCTGGTGGTTTTGGTGGTGATGCTCCATAACCTCTGCGGCTTGGCCATCGGCTATGCCATTGGCCGCCTGTTGGGTCTTGCCGATCCCAAGAAACGAGCCGTCTCCATCGAGGTAGGCATGCAGAATTCCGGCCTTGCCAGCAGTCTGGCTACGCTCCATTTCGCCGCCTATCCGCTCGCCACCATTCCCGGTGCCATCTTCAGCGTGTGGCACAACATCAGCGGTGCCCTTGTCGCACGGCTATACCATCAGTAGCTGAACCGGTTGCCGTC
>JAFPZD010000032.1 GCA_017417465.1 Prevotella sp.
AACGGTGCACGCAAGGCCATGCCCAAGGGCTGGCAGATGCCGAGCATCGACGAGATGTATGCCTTCGTCAACGACCTGCAGGCCGACACGCTGCTGCTGGGCGACTTCCTCAAGGACCGCAGCTACGAGTGGGACCGCATGTTGCTTGAGGGCCTCGACACGCTCCACCTGCAGCTTCAGCCCAACGGCTACGTCGACCAAAACGGCACGCTCATGAAGTATGAGTCGATGGGCGCATGGCTCACCCGCAACACCGTGCACCGCGGTAGCCCCGTCAGCTTCGAAATAGAGGAACGTACCTCCACTCTCTATCCCATGGTCATCCACGACAAGTGCTGCGGCTTCACCGTCCGCGGCTGCCGCATGGCACCCTCCGCCTATAGCGAGATGCTGAAGGAGAGGTTCTCTGATAGCGAGTCCGCCTCTTCGCGCCGCAAGCTGCCCATGCAGAAGGTACACGACAACGGTCCGCTTGGCGAATACTACACCTACGGCGCCGAGCGCATGAGCGTGTTCTTTGATTATACGGGCAATCAGATGAATTGGGGAAATACCGAACAGCGTTCTGGCGTGCTCTTCAAGAAGCACGGAGAAGCTGGTTGGACGTTTGAGTCGAAGAACTTGGTGCCCACAGATGTAAACGGAAACAATCCGCAACGCATCCTCAGAAAAGTGGCTGCCCAAAGCAATGCTGAAGGTTATGAGAATGTAATTTATGCATCGTGGAGCAAGGAGTTCCGCGTGTTCTTCGATGGGTCGACTAAAAACAAAATTCCCGAGCAATCCAGTGTCATGGGCGAGGGCGTGGTGAACATTACCATCTTTGGCGACTCTATCAGGAACCATGCCATCCTTGACGGCTATGCCTCACGGACGCTGCTCGATAAAGAAGGCAATGAATATAAGTGGTCGATGCCGACATTCGGCTCAAGTAAACTTCGTTGGACAATGTGGGATAACGAAAAGTATTATGGTGACGTCAGAAGCGAGTACTTCGCCCGTGCCTTCAATCTCCGTTGCATCCAAGACCAGACGGGCGACGGCGTGGAGGAAATCGTGATGAACGTGGGCAACAAGATTGCCGTGTTCGATGGTGTTTCGCTCCGTTGCCTTCGTGAGCGCGTCTATGCCGATGAGGGCTGCTACATCGGCACGCCCAACCTGCGGTATGACGTGGCCGACGTTAACGGCGACGGCTACGAGGACATCGTGATGGTGGTCAACACCAACGACGTCGGTAGTCTGCGCGTTTACAGTCAGGGACACATCGACGAGGAGCCTATCTTCACCAAAGCCTTGGGTTCAAATAGTTTATTCTGCGACGTGAAGGTGGGCAATATGAGCAATAGCGACCTGCCCGAAATAGCCATCTTGACGCGAGGCTTGAGGACTAATAACGATAGGCAACTAGAAAAGCAAGGCTACCTTTATGTGTCACGCTTGGGGTATGATAAAGACCTGAAACTGAAAGAAATTATTGTCCTGCCTAAGACTTCAGTTGATGCCTTTGCTAACAACGACGCCGTCTGCTACGCAGTATGCAACATGGATTTGGTGTTCGGATATTTCCGTGGTCGCGACTACACCCAAGACCTCATTGTGGGTGACCAACTTTGGCGCTGGGATGAGACCTTGCAAAAGCCCGTCTACAAATTCCAGATGCTTGCAGGCACTAAAGAAGGATATACAATCGCTGCAGATGCCATAGCGGCAGTACAAGCCAGCGATAACGACAGAGACCTCCTGGTGTCCATTTGGAACTCACCCATGAATCAGAATAATGCTGGTGGCTACCCAACAGTTCAGTCAAATTTTGAAGAAAGGTGGTTGGGAGCTGATGGAACGACAGTAAATAAAACTAGTAATTTTGCCACTGTCCTCTTTGGATGGGGCAATACAGGCCCCCACTTCTACTCTGGTGGTTGGGTAAACTACGAAACCACAAAATGGTATGATTACGGCCAAGGAACAGAAATCAACAGCCACCCCGTCCTCTGCAAGTTTGCCGACCGCGACATAGCGAAGCGCTTCAAGTTCATCAAATACGAGGTGGCGTTCAGTGAGCCACGCATCTATGCCGCCATTGCCGCATCACCTTACTATGAGGGCCTGCCGAGCATGCAAGGTGCAGAAACCACCTGGGGCAAGACCTCCTCGACCACTGACAAGACACTGAAGTCCGACACATGGGGCGGCTCCGTCATTGCCGGCTTCGAGCACTCCTTCAGCATGCCCTTCTTCAGCTCGGCAGGGGTGAGCGTGGAGTTCACGGCCAAGGTCAGCGCCTCGGCCAGCATCGCCACCGAGCACGAGGAAACCATCTCCTACGGTCAGTCCTACAGGACGACGACGGAGCATGGCGTGGTGATGCAGGCTACGCCCTACGACGTCTACACCTACGAAATCATCGGCACCGACGACCCCGACGAGATGGGCACGGAGTTCGTCGTGGCAATGCCTCGCCAGCGTACCTTCATCGCTCTCGGACTTCAGGACTATGTGCGCCTGACGGCCGACCAGAGGGGCGTGGGCCGTCCGCAGGACCACCTGACGTCAACGCCCGGCCAGC
>JAFPZD010000252.1 GCA_017417465.1 Prevotella sp.
CGTCAGCGTCCACACGTTCTCGTTGTCGGCGCTCTTCGTCATGGCCTTCGCCATCGACCAGTCGTTGGTCTCGTCGTTGGGCCAGCCGCCGGTGAGGTCGCCGACGATGTACATCGACTCGATCTTCACGGGCTCGGGAATCTGCTTCTCTGCAACAAGCTTAAGAATGTTTTTCTCGACGTCAATCATGAAAGACAGCGTGTACTTACCAGCCTCCTCAATAGCATACTCCATGTTGCCCTCGGCGGGAAGCTCATAGTCGCCCCATTTCTGGTTGGCCGTAGCCTTGTACTCGTAAGTCTTAGCCTCCAACTCCACGTCGGTCAGTGTCAATGTCCACACGTTGGCGTTGGTGGAGCTTTTTGTCATGGCCTTAGCCATCGACCAGTCGCCTTCATCGGTGGGCCAGCCGCCAGTGAGGTCGCCGACGATGTACATCGACTCAATAACGACGGGTTTTGGAACATCATACGGTGTCACCGTCAGGCCGTTGTCAACTGTAAAGCCGTCCCATTGCCCCTCTGCAATTGTGTAAAGCAGATTGTCAGCAGTGGGGGCCGACAGGTCGCCCGACTGGTTCCACTTGTTATCCCACGAATTCTGGGAAGCAGCAGGATTCATTCGACAGATAATCATGCCCGTCTGAGCATCGTCGAATGTTGCCTGATAAATACCTTCGGCACCTTCCACAGGCACAAAATCTGCCCATGCTTCGCTGGTGCCAAACATGTAAAGTGCGAACCTCGCACCGGCTTCCTGCCAGTTGGAACTGGGCTTGAGGAAAACCGTCTTACTGGCATTGGCAGCCATCAGTACGCCAAAAACCAGCAGTAACATAAAAGCAAGTCGTCTTTTCATCTTTAATTAAGTTTTAGGAATCCGGTACAAAGGTACATCTTTCTTTTATGATACGCATCAGACAGCAACCATAATTGTACATCTTTTTTATGCAATCGTAAACACAAGAGGCCCAGCCCGTGAATGATAAAAGATATTAAAAACCGAATGCCTTTTCTTTGTGCTCACGTTTTTTTCGTATCTTTGCAAAACCAATAACCAGACAGAACAGATGAGCGTACTTCGACAGGCATTTCTCCTCATTCTTGCAGGCATGGCACATGCACTAATGGCTACGGCTTCCGTTGACTGGGAAGACCAAAGTGTGCTGCAAATCAACCGCGAAGCGCCACGAGCTGCTTTCATGCCTTTCGGCGAGCACCCTGGTGACCGCCAGCTGTCGCTTGACGGCTACTGGCGGTTCAACTGGACGCCAACCCCTGACCGTCAGCCCGACGGTTTCTTCGAAACAGACTTTGACGACAGCCGGTGGACGACGTTTCCCGTCCCTGGTGACTGGGAGATAAACCAAGAAGGGCAACGTTTCGGAACGCCCATCTACAGCAGTAGTGGCTATACTTTTAAAATTGACCCGCCCCGCGTGATGGGCGAGCCCCGTAAAGACTACACGGCCTACGAGGAGCGCAACCCCACGGGCGTCTACCGCCGCACGTTCACGGTACCAGAGGCGTGGGCCGGCAAGGAGGTGTATATTCGTTTCGGTGCCGTGAGCAGTGCATTCTACATCTGGCTCAACGGTCAGCGCGTGGGCTACTCACAGGGAAGCATGGAACCTGCGGAGTTCCGTCTGACGGACTACTTGCGGCCAGGTGAGAACCAGCTGACGTTACAGGTACTAAAATACTGCGACGGCAGCTACCTCGAGGACCAGGACATGTGGCGCATAGCGGGCATCCACCGCAGCGTCACCCTTTTTGCCACACCCCACATCCGCATCCGCGACATTGGCATCCGCACACTGCTCGACACAGACTATCAGGACGCACTGCTCATCGTGCATCCCGAGTTGGAGGTGCAACCAGGCCAGCGTGGTGAGGGCTACCACGTGGAAGCACGGCTCTTCGATGCCGAGGGGAACGACGTGCTCAGCGAAAAGCTGACCGCTGACGCCGTCCCCATGCTGAACCTAGACCACAAAGCGGCCATCATGAACGACCGCACCCCTCAGCGCGGCTATCCCAAATGGGGCTGGCTGCAAGCCACAGTCAAGCGCCCGCACCTATGGACTGCAGAGACACCTTATTTATATATATTAGAGGTGGCATTAGTAGATTCTACTGGTCAGTCGGTAGAACGCATCACCCAGCGGGTAGGTTTCCGGCAGATAGAGATACGCAACGGCCGCTTCTTGGTGAATGGACAACAAGTGCGGCTGCGCGGCGTCAACCGTCATGAGATGGATCCGCAGCGGGGCCACGTCATGAGCGAGGCACGCATGCTGGAGGACGCCCTGCTAATGAAGCGTGCCAACATCAATGCCGTGCGCACCTGCCATTATCCGAACGCGGAGCGGTGGTACGACATCTGCGACAGCATCGGACTCTACGTAATGGACGAGGCCGACATCGAGGAGCACGGCCTGCGAGGGCAGTTAGCCAGCGACCCGACATGGGCAGCAGCCTGGATAGACCGCACACAGCGGCTCGTCGTCCGCGACCGTAATCACCCTTGCGTCGTCTTCTGGAGCTTGGGCAACGAGGCTGGCTGGGGTCCTAACTTTGCATTGACAGCAGCATGGATTCATGAATACGACCCTACGCGCTTCGTCCATTATGAGGGTGCACAGGGGGGGAGTGAGAAGTTGAGGAGTTGGGGAGTTACCAGCGAGAAGTCGAAAGACCCGGCTGCGGTGGATGTGATTTCGCGCTTCTATCCCCGCACACAGGACGACTATCTGAACCCCGGCGTTGCGGACTCCAACATGGAACGCCCGGAGAACGCCCGTTGGGAGCGCCTGCTGAGCATCGCCCTCGACAGCACTGACACAAGGCCCGTGCTGACGAGCGAATATGCCCACGCCATGGGTAACGCCTTGGGTAACCTGCAGGATTACTGGAACGAGATATACAGTCACCCCCGCATGCTTGGCGGCTTCATCTGGGAATGGGCCGACGAGGGCATCTTTGTCCGCCGGCCCGACGGTAAGCTGATGACCGCCTATGGTGGTGACTTTGGCGACGTGCCTAACCTGAAGGCCTTTTGCGTGAAAGGCATCGTCAGCAGCGACCGTCAGCCAACCCCCAAATACTGGGAAGTGAAGCAGGTGTATGCGCCACTGCGGTTCGTTGTAAATGACAAGTCAAAAGCAAAAAAGGAGAAGTGGGACATCGAACTGTTGGACAGCACCTGCTGTCTTGACAACTATGAGATTCACCAGGAACAGCACGACGGACTGCTCGATGTCTATGCCACACTGAAGCATGAGACGCCTTGGGCTCCCGCCGGTTATGAGATATGTCGCCAGCAGTTCGTGTTAAATGAAAAGGCAAAGGTAGACGTGAAAAGCGAAGAGTGGGACTCCGCCATGCTTTCATCCCCCACCCTTCACCCTTTAGCTTTCACCCCACACCTCTTCCGCGCACCGACTGACAACGACAAGGGTTTTGGCAACTGGATTGCCAAGGACTGGAAGCGACAGGGACTGGACCAGCTGCGCGACAGCGTCATCAGCAGATCGCCCAACGACAGTCACTACAGCGTAGCCTACTGCACTGCCGGCGGTTTCATCCGCTTGGTCTACGAGTGGAAGTTGCTGGACGACAACAGTTCCGACCTGCGCGTCACCTTCACGCCTGAAGGCGAGCTGCCCCCACTGCCTTGCTTAGGCATCACCATCGCACTGCCAAAAACATTGCGCCATCTGCGCTACTTCGGGCGAGGCCCTTGGGATAACTACCCCGACCGTCACGCCTCAACAACCATCAACACGTGGGAGAGCACCGTTGACGAGCAATACGTTCACTACCCTCGTCCACAAGACAGCGGCAACCACGACGACACCTACTGGCTGGAGCTGACCGATGACACGGGACAGGGACTGCGCGTCAGCACCCTCGATGGCCAGCCGTTCTCGTTCGCCGCCCTACCCTACAGCGTGCAGCACCTTTATGAGACAGCGCACGACTGCGACCTGCGCGAAGACCCCGACCATGTCTATCTGAACATCGACTGCGCCGTGATGGGCTTGGGCAACAGTTCCTGTGGCCCGGGTGTACTCACCAGATACGCCATCCCGCAGCGGACCCATACACTCCACATTCTCCTGCAACAAAAGAACAAATAAAGACATAGTAACAAAAGAACAAATTATGCGACGCCTCTTTCTCCCATTTTTCCTTCTTCAATTGTTCACAAGTACGGCAGCGGCACAAGAGACCTTCAGGCAGTACCTCAGTGGTACTGGCTGCGATGACATGGTGCAATGGGAATTCCGCTGCTCTGACGGACGTCGCAGTGGCGAGTGGACCACTATCGGCGTACCGTCGTGCTGGGAGCTACAAGGCTTCGGCACCTACCAGTACGGCATGCGCTTCTACGGGAAGGCAACGCCCGAGGGCATTGCCAACGAGCGAGGGCAGTACAAGACCGAGTTCACACTGCCGCAAGAGTGGCAGGGACGGCAAATACAGCTCGTGTTCGAGGGTGTTTTCACCGATGCCAATATCACCATCAATGGCCGGAAGGCCGGCAACGGTCTTTATCAAGGTGGCTTTTCACGCCATTCCATCGACGTTTCCGACCGTGTCTTCTTTGGTAAGAAAGCGAACCGACTCGAAGTGGAAGTCTTTAAGGAGAGCAGCAATCCCCAGGTGAATATGGCCGAGCGCCGCGCCGACTACTGGAACTTCGGCGGCATCTGGCGCCCCGTGTTCATCGTCTCTAAGCCCACACGGAACATTCAGCGTGTGGCCATTGATGCCCGTGCTGACGGTCACTTCATGGCCGACGTCTTCCTGAACCGTGCCCTTGCCGGCTGTTCTGTAAGCGTCGATATCATCGATGCCAACGGGAAGAAGGTGGCACAAAGCCCCGCCATCACCACGGCCAGCGATGGTGCTAAGATTGATTTCGCTGTCGATAGCCCCAAGCTCTGGAATGCTGAGGAGCCGAACCTTTACACCGCTGTCTTCACCTTGAAAGACGGCAGTGGAAATCCGCTTCACGTGGAGCGCCAACGCTTCGGTTTCCGCACCATCGAGTACCGACACTCGTTCACTGGCGAGGGGCTGGCCTATCCCCACGTGGAAGGCTGCGACGACGACGGGGTGTTCATCAATGGCCATAAAGTTATCTTAAAAGGCGTGAACCGCCACTCGTTCCGTCCCGAAAGTGGCCGCACGCTGTCGAAGGCAAAGAACATCGAGGACGTGAAACTCATCAAGTCGATGAATATGAACGCCGTACGTCTCTCGCACTATCCCGCCGACCCAGAGTTCCTCGATGCCTGCGACTCGCTGGGTCTCTATGTGGAATGTGAGCAGCCCGGCTGGCACTGGGGCCACGAGACCATCGTCGGTTCGCAGATAGTCGAGGAGATGGTGACCCGCGACGTCAACCACCCCAGCATCATCTTCTGGAGCAACGGCAACGAGGGCGGCTTCAACTACGAGCTGGAGCCTGTCTTCGCGAGACTCGACCCTCAACAGCGCGTGGTGCTCTATCCCTGGGCCAACCGCAACGGTTTCGAGACCAAGCATTACCGCTCTTGGGGCGAGACAGCCGAGTATATGCGTCAAAAGGAAATTTTTATGTCCACGGAGTTCCTACACGGTCTTTACGACGGTGGTCATGGCGCCGGACTGAAGGACTACTGGAAGCTGATGATGTCAAATCCCCGTTGTGCCGGCGGTTTCCTTTGGGATCTGATGGACCAGGGCGTGGTGCGTACGGACCAAAACAACATTGTGGACTGCATGGGCAACTTCGGTTCAGACGGTATTGTGGGTCCTCACATGGAGAAGGAAGGCTCGTTCTATACCATCCGCGAGGTGTGGAGTCCCGTGCAGATAAAGTATTGGGATTCTGGCAAGCCCACCATTCAAAACTGCTACGACTTCACCAACCTGAAGGACTGCCAGTTCAGTTACAAGTTTTTGCAGATGCCCGCCTATGGCGAGAAGAATGTAACGGTGTTGAAGGAGGGCAAACTACCGTCGCCCGACGTGGCCCCCGGACAGACCTTCAGGTTTGATCTGCCCAGGACGGATGCCGAAGTAATTCAGTTGACTGCCATTGACCCGAAGGGACAGGAAATCTTCACGTGGAACTATAAATATATGATGAAGGCCGGCAGCCTGAGCAAAAACCGTCTTAGTGAGAACACACAGACATACACATGGACAGAGGATGCCGACCAGCTGACGGTAAAAAGCGGCAACCGCCAGTTTGCCTTCAGTAAGCAGACAGGGCTGCTGATGAGCGTTACCGTTGGTGGAAAGAAACTGTCGTTTGGCAACGGCCCCCGCTTCGTGGCTGCCAAGCGCTCTGACCGCTCGCAGGATGGTTTCTATAACCACGATGACAAAGAGGCCTTCCAGAAGAAAACCGACTATACCGAGTATGCCGACCATGGCGTTTTCGACGGTTTCATCGTAAGTGACACCACCTTGGTGGCCAACTACCGTCACGGTTCTATCCAGACGGTTACCTGGCGATTCCTTAGTGATGGCGGCATGTATATGAACGTCGATTACTACTTCAATGGAGTGGTTGATCTGCTGGGCGTCTGCTTCGATTATCCCGAGCAGATGATGAAGTCGAAGCAATGGGTAGGTAAGGGACCTTATCGCGTGTGGCAGAACCGCATGGAAGGTCCACAGTATGGTCTGTGGAGCAACGACTATAACGATCCCATCCCTGGCGAGTCGTGGGAATACCCCGAGTTCAAGGGCTATTTCTCTAATGTGTCTTGGATGAAATTCACCACGCAAGAAGGTCAGTTCGGGCTGGAACTCATGAACGACAAGGTGGGTGTCTACACCCCACGCGACGGTCGCGACCATCTCCTCTATACCCTGCCCGAGACCGGAATAGGCATCTTCAAGGCCATCCCCGCCGTGCGCAACAAGGTGAACACCACCGACCTAAACGGTCCTTCGGCCCAGCCCTACTGGAGCAAGGGGAAAGGTAGTATCAGAAGCATCCTAAGATTCGAGTAACATGCGCCGTCTGCTTTTATCATTTATCATTTATCACTTTTCACTGAGTGTCGGTCTCGCCGACACGCATAAGCCATGGACTTTCTGGTACTGGATGTACGGCGCAGTGAGCGAAGCTGGCATCAAGACCGACCTGCAGGCCATGAAAGACGTGGGACTGGGCGGCTGCTACCTGATGCCCATCCGCAGTGCAGCTGAACGACCTGAGTTCGAGGGGCAGGCCGATGCGCTGACCGACAACTTTTGGCACTTGGTCGACTGTGCATTCACGCAGGCCGACTCTCTCGGCCTAGGCATGGGCATCCACGTGTGCGATGGTTTCGCCTTGGCCGGTGGCCCATGGATCTCGCCCGAGGAGTCGATGCAGCGGATCGTATTCTGCGACACGGTCGTCAGCGGTGGCCATCAGCAGTTCCTCATGCAGCAGCCTCAGCACTACGAAGACTACTACGAGGACATTGGCGTGTATGCGATACCCGTGACCGCCCCAAGCCCATCGCCGGCGTCGCTGACCTATTCCCCAGAGGTCACGGTGAACGACAAGGGCGTGTACTGCGCCGACCTTCCGTGTTGGCTTCAGTATAGTTTTGACGAGCCCACGCTGGTGCGCAGCATCGAGATAGAACCGTCAGGCACCAACATCCAATGCCAGCGACTGGCGGTGCTGGCCAGTGACGATGGCGTGAATTACCATCGCGTAAAGCAGCTCACGCCACCGCGGCAAGGCTGGCAGAACACGGGCTTCAACACCACCTTCTCCATTCCGCCAACGAAAGCCCGTCATTTCCGCTTTGAGTGGACGCCCGAAGGCACCGAGCCTGGCGCCGAAGACCTCGATGCGGCCAAGTGGAAGCCCGTGTTGCGACTGAAGGCCATCAGGCTTTCCGCCTATCCGCTGCTCGACAACTGGGAGGGCAAGGCAGGCTACGTGTGGCGACTTGCCCCTGACACCCCTGAGACCGACCTGAGCGCGAACGACTACCTACGCCCCAGCGACATCGTCAGAGGCCAGATGCAGGGCGACCTGCTGAGCATGGACCTGCCTGACGGCACATGGCGAGTATTGCGCATGGGACATACCTCAACGGGCCACACCAACGCCACGGCCGGCGGTGCCAAGGGATTGGAATGCGACAAGTTCTCGCGTGATGCCGTCGGCAAGCAGATCGATGCCTGGTTCGGCCTCTTCATGCAGCGCCCCAACCACCGTGCCATTCAGTATATGCACGTCGATTCATGGGAGTGCGGTTCGCAGAACTGGAGCCGCAACTTCGCCCAAGAGTTCCAGCGTCGCCGCGGCTACGACCTGCTACCGCTGCTACCCCTCTATGCTGGTGTGCCCATGAGCGGCGGCGACCAAGTGCTACGCGACATCCGTACGACCATTGACGAGTTGGTCAACGATGTCTTCTTCGCTACCGTTGCGCAGAAGGCCAAAGCGTATGGTGTCCAGCTCTCTTCCGAGAGTGTCGCCCCCACGATGGTGTCCGATGGCATGACGCATTACAAGCATGTCGACGTGCCCATGGGCGAATACTGGCTCAACTCGCCTACCCACGATAAGCCCAACGACATGCTCGACGCCATCAGCGGAGCTCACGTCTTCGGCAAGCAGCTGGTGCAAGCCGAGGGCTTCACCGAGGTGCGCGGCGTGTGGGACGAGACGCCCGCGAGCATCAAGGCGCTGCTCGACCGTAACTTCTGCTTGGGCATGAATCGCCTGTTCTTCCACGTCTTCACCCATAACCCGTGGACCGACCGTCGTCCGGGCATGACGCTCGATGGAATCGGACTTTTCTTCCAGCGCGACCAGACATGGTTCCCTGAAGCGAAAGCCTTTGTCGACTACGTCTCCCGCTGCCAGAAATACTTGCAAAAAGGGCATCCCGTGGTCGACATCGCCGTCTATACCGGCGAGGAGATGCCGCGCCGTGCCTTCACCCCCGACCGTCTCGTATCCATGCTGCCCGGACTCTTTGGCCCCAAGCGTGTTGTCTCCGAGCAGCAGCGCCTGGCCAACGTCGGCTGTCCGATGGAGGAGTCGCCCGTCGGCGTGCGCCACGCTGCGGGCATCTTCGACCTGAAGGACTGGGTGAACCCGCTCCACGGCTACCACTATGACTCAATGAACCCCGACGGCCTGGCCCGCTGGCTGGCCGACATGCGAGACCCTTCCGACCTCAACCTGCCCCGCTACCGCGTCCTCGTGGTGCCGCAAGGGATGCTGATGGCACCTAAGACCCTGCAGCAGATTGACTCGCTGCGGCTCTACGGCATCACCGTCCTGACGGAGCCCTACCCGCACGACACCCTGCCGGGCCTGCCCCCTGACGCCATCCTGCCCGAGGGCATTGCCTTCACACACCGCCAGGCCAACGCGTCGCACATCTACTTCCTGAGCAACCAGACCGACAGCGTGCGCAACTTCCGCGCCAAGTTCCGCCTGAAGGGACGGGTGTCGGCGCTGCTCGACCCGCTGACGGACCACCTGCTGGCCTTTAGCGAAGAGCGCGAGGGCGACTACAGCTGCGTCAACGTCCTGCTCCAGCCGCACGCCTCAGTCATCGTGTTGAGCGGCTTCGGGTTCACCGACGCCTGGCCCGTCAGCCAAGCTTTGGGCGACGCGCGTCCTCTCGGCAAGAAGCTGCGGTGGGACGTGACATTCTGCGACAACGGCGAGCGGCTGACGACCACCCACCTGTTCGACTGGAGCCAGAGCAGCAACGACCGCATCCGATACTACAGCGGGCGAGCGCGCTACGTCACCACCTTCAGCATGAAGAAGAGCGAGCTGCGGGGCTGCACGTGGTGGCTCCGGCTGCCAGGCCTCCACGACGTGGCCCACGTATGGCTGAACGGCCATGATGTAGGCATCGCATGGACTGCCCCCTATGCCGTAGAGTTAGGCAAGCAATTGCACCCCGGCAAGAACACGCTTGAGATAGAGGTGGTGAACACCTGGCACAACGCCCTGCTTGGCGCCGACCAGGGAAAGCCGCCCTTCGAGGGCATCTGGACCAACGCCCGCTACCGCCGGAAGGAGCCCTCGCCGCTGCCCGCCGGACTGACCGAGAGCCCGCTGTTAGTCAGACAGGGAGACAGCTGGCTGAAAACGCTCTTTGAATACTAAACACCAACAACAGCGAATATGAAGAGACTACTCATCCTATGCTTTGCGGCCTGCACCGCGGTGCTGGCCACGGCCGAAGTGCGTCTTCCACAGTTCATCGCCGACGGCATGGTGCTGCAGCAGCAGACCGATGTGCGCCTGTGGGGCTGGGTTGACAAGTTCTACGGCGGGACGGCCGGACGCGCCGTCACCGTCACCACGTCGTGGGACGGCAGACAGTACACCGCCACGAGCGATGCCGACGGCCGTTTCGAGGTGACGGTGCAGACGCCCGCCGCCGGCGGTCCCTACGACGTCACGTTCAACGACGGCATGCAGCGCCGGCTGACGAACGTCCTCATCGGCGAGGTGTGGCTCTGCAGCGGCCAGTCGAACATGGAGATGCCCGTGAAGGGCTACAAGGGACAGCCCGTGGAGGGCTCTACCGACGAGCTGTTCCAGTGCCGCGACCCGCAGCTGCGCCTGTTCTTTGCGGCGCGTGGCGCCCGTCAGCAGCCCCAGCGCGACCTGGCAGGCTCTTGGAAAGAGGCCGACATAGTCACCGTGCGCGACTTCTCGGCCACGGCCTACTTCTTCGGCAAGGCCCTCCGGCAGATGCTCGGCGTGCCCGTCGGACTCATCTGCACAGCCTACGGCGGCTCCGCCTGCGAGGCGTGGATGAAGGCCGAGTGGCTGCGCGACTTCCCCGAGGTACAGCAGACCATCAGCGCCGACGACGTCCAGAAACTGCAGCAGCGATGTCCCACGGCCCTCTACAACGGCCAGCTCGCCCCCCTCGTGGGCTACGGTCTGCGCGGCGCCATCTGGTACCAGGGCGAGGACAACGTGCCCCGCTGCAGCTACTACGCCCCGCTGCTCGCCCGCATGGTCGAGGGCTGGCGCGAGGAGTGGCGCCAGGGGGCGTTCCCCTTCTACTACTGTCAGATTGCGCCCTTCGACTACGCCCACATCGACTGGGCCAAGTACAACAGCGCCCTGCTGCGCGAACAGCAGCTGAAGGCCGAGACGCTCATCCCCAACGCCCGCATGGCCGTGCTCCTCGACGCCGGTCTGGAGGACGGCATCCATCCACGCAAGAAACGGCAGGCCGGCCAGCGCCTGGCCCTGCTCGCCCTGAGCAATACCTACGACGTGAAGGGTCTGCCCGACTTCGCCACCTATAGCAGTGTGGAGTTCAAGGGCGACACCGCCATCGTCGCATTCGACCGCTCGAAGGAGTGGGTCTACTTCGAGCACGGACACCACAGTCCGAACTTCGAGGTGGCCGGTGCCGACCGCGTGTTCCACCCCGCCGAGGCGTGGGTCAGCCGCAACCGCGTCTATGTCCGCAGTGACGAGGTGAAGCAGCCTGTCGCCGTGCGCTACGCTTTCAGAGACTGGGTCGTCGGCGACCTGATGCACGACGGTCTGCCCGTCTCCTCTTTCCGTACAGACAACTGGTAACAACATTTTATCAATAGAACAACCATGAACAAGACCATTCCATTTACCTGCTCCCTGCTCCTCGCCCTCATGTTTTGTGGCAGCACCTTTGCAGCTTCCGACTACGTCCCTGCTGACTACGTGTGGACCACCCAAAGCCATAACAGCAGTGAGTCGATGCCCTGTGGAGGCCACGACATCGGCCTCAACGTATGGGTCGAACAGGGCGACCTGCTGTTCTATGCCTGTCAGAGCGGCTGGTTCGACGAGAACAACACCCTGCTGAAGGCCGGACGATGGCGACTGCACTTCGACGATGCGCCCTTCGACGGCAGCGACTTCTGCCAGCGTCTCTGTCTCGATGACGGCGCGGTCTATGTCAGCGGTGGCGGCGTCAAAGTGCGCCTGTGGGTCGACGTCTTCGAGCCTGTCGTGTCTGTTGCGTTGACAACGCAACACACGGAACGGGCAACGCTGAGCTATGAGAGCTGGCGCTACCGCGACCGTCAGGTGACGAAGGCCGAGTGCCAGCAGTGCTCTTACAAGTGGATTATCACCAACGATTGCACCACCTTCGCCGACAGCATCAGGGCCAACGGTTCACAGCTGACCTTCAGCCACCGCAACCGTCCGCAGACGGTGTTCGACTTCACCGTCAGCTACGAGCAGCTCGACGCCATCAAGGACTCGCTCTACAACCCCATTGGTGGCCTCCTTATGGAGGGCACGATGGAGGCACCCGGCTTCCGCTTCACAGGCACCACCGACGGCACCTATGCCTCTACCGACTACCGCGCCTGGAACTTCCACAACGAACGGCTCAGGCGTAGCACCATCAGCATCCGGCTGACAAACAACAGGCCTGGCGATAAAGCCATCGACGCAGCACCCTCAAAGGGAGCAGCCAAGCGGGAGGCAGCGTCAGCCCGCTGGTGGCACGACTTCTGGCAGCGCAGCTGGATCAAGACCGACAACGCCGAGGCAGCGCCTATGGTGCGCAACTACGAGCTGATGCGCTACATGCTGGGATGTAACGCCTACGGCCAGTGGCCCACGAAATTCAACGGCGGTCTTTTTACTTTTGACCCCGTCTACGTTGACCCGAAGATGCCGTTCACCCCTGACTTCCGGCGCTGGGGCGGTGGCACGATGACAGCCCAGAACCAGCGTCTCATCTACTGGCCGATGCTCAAGAGTGGTGATGATGACATGATGTCCGCACAGATCGACACCTATGTGCGCATGCTGCCCAATGCCGTTGCCCGCACACGCCACTACTGGGGTCACGGAGGCGCCTCGTTCACCGAACAGATGGAAAACTTCGGACTGCCCAACCCCGCCGAGTACGGCAAGCACCCCGCTGGCAGCAACCCCGGCGTGGAGCGCAACGAATGGTTAGAGTACCTGTGGGACACGGCATTGGAGTTCGCACAGATGGCCCTCCTCAGCAGTGAGCAGCATGAGAAGGGCGCCCTCCTTGCCGACGAATGCCTCCGCTTCTTCAACGAGCACTACCAGTGGCAAGCCCGAAAACTCGGTGCCAAAGCCCTCAACGAGCAGGGCCAGCTCGTCATCTTCCCCGGCTCGGGCTGCGAGACCCACAAGATGGCCTATAACCCTGCAAGCACCATCGCTGCCCTGCGTGCCGTCAGCGCGACACGTGGTGGAGCAGCCGACGAGATTATCCCTCCGATCGTGATTCCCGACATCCCTCTCTGCGTCATCAATGGCGACAGCTGCATCGCGCCGGCAGTGGCATGGATGCGCGTGCAGAACGAGGAGACAACACAGCTCTACCCCGTATGGCCATGGCGTCTGTACGGTCTGGGGCGCCCCGGACTGCAGGTGGCCCTCAACACCTATCTCAAGGACCCACATGCCATCAAGATGCACCGCAGTAAAGGATGGAAGCAAGACAACATCTGGGCCGCATGTCTCGGACTCACCGACGAGGCACTGCGCCTGACGCGTGAGAAATTTGAAGACGGGCCGTACCGCTTTCCAGCCTTCTGGCCTTCGGGCTACGACTGGGCACCCGACCACAACCGTGGCGGGTCAGCCATGATTGGCCTGCAAGAGATGCTCTTACAAGAGACACCCGACGGCGAGCTGCTGCTCTTCCCCGCCTGGCCACGTGAGTGGGATGCCTCCTTCCGTCTCCACGCCTCCGGCGACCGCATCGTCGAAGCAAGCATCAAGAACGGTGTCGTTAGCCAAAAGCCCTTGCAATAACGACTAAGAGGAATCGGATCGGTCTGGAAGGCGCGTTGAAGGTATGCTCAGACGCTCTTTCCAGAGGAGGGCACTTTGCGCCGAGAAGTCTTCCACACTTCTCCGAGAAGTCTCCCACACTTCTCCGAGAAGTCTCCCACACCTCTCCGAGAAGTCTCCCACACTTCTCCGAGAGGACTTCCACCTTACATGGAGCAAAGCCAAAGTTTGCGATGAAATCGGCCATTTTCGGCTTCTTTCGGAGCATTTTTATGCGAGGGAACAGTTTGTTGAAAGCGTGAGAACTTCGTGTTTTCACGCTTTCAACTATTTGTATCCCGCTTGAAAACTCCAGCTCGCAAGCGTTAATCTTTGGAAAAAGTTTGCCTGTTCCCGATTTATTTCGTATATTTGCAGACAAATTGCAAACTAATTACTAATAAGCTAAATCAGACACGACGAATGAAACGACAACTAACGACTGCCGCACTTGCCCTCTGCACCCTAAGCGTCATGGCTCAGCGCATTGACTTCAACATGACGGGACGCTCTGAAGAGGAGGTCAACGAGCCTGACTACACCGCCTGGTCCGTGCAGCAGGTACCCTCCGAACAGAAGGTCCTTGACAACGGCCTTGCCATCACCGTCAGTGCCGGTGGTGCTGCCGATGTGCTCCGCTCGCAATGGAACAAAAACACCTGCACCGCCGGCAAGAACGGCATCACCGGTCTACGCCTTCTTGGCGACGGTGTAATGGCTTTCAAGTTAGACGACGACAACAACACGCCCAACATCACCGACGCGGCAACATCCATCACCCTTACCATTGAGGGACTGCCTGCGGGGCCACACTCGCTCATTGCCTACCATGTGCATAAAGACCCGCCCAACGGCGATATGCCCCCCATCAGCGTCAGCATCGATGGCACACAAGTGGTCAGCGGTGCCAAGTTCACTTGCGTAACAGCCACGGCCACCCAACTGAAGGTCTCTGAGGCTGGCTCGTCGTACGTCGAGTTCAATGCCGTCGACGGCCAGCCGGTGGTCATCACTTACAGCACGGTGCCCGAAGGCGGCAAGGCCTACCAGACAACGTGCATGATGATCAACGGCCTCGAGTTTGACACCAACCCGTACATGGCTCAAGACCCCATCCCCGACAACATGGACTTCCACGCCGATGCTGACGAAGGCAGCCTGACGCTGCAATGGACGCCCTCGTCGGTGGCCGTCAGCCACAAGGTCGTCGTCGGCACCGATGCAACACAGGTCGAGAACGCCACGGCCTACCAGTATGAAGGCAAGGCAGCATCGTACACCATCAGCGACGTCTCGCCACTCGTTCGCTACTACTGGCGTGTGGACGAGATAGACGCCCAGGGGCAGGTACACAAAGGACGTGTCTGGAGTTTCCAGCCTCGCCGTCTGGCCTTCCCAGGGGCTGAGGGCTATGGCCGCTTTGCCATTGGCGGGCGGGGAGGCACCGTCTACCACGTCACATCGCTCGCCGACGACGGTTCCGAAGGCACCCTGCGCTATGGCATCGAACAGCTCTCGGGGCCACGTACCATCGTTTTCGACGTTGCCGGCATCATCTCGCTTAACACACGGCTGACATGCTCTGACAAGTTTGTGACCATTGCCGGGCAGACGGCACCCGCCGGCGGCATCACCCTGCGCACCTGTCCCTTCGGCATGCAGAGCGATGGCATCACCCGCTTTCTCCGCCTGCGTCTGGGACACAAGAAGCTGGTCAGCGGACTCATACCGAAGGGCGGTGACAACGGCAACGGCGTGAGCTACGGTGCCGAGGAAGGCACATCGCCAGAGACCACCCTCAGCGGTCTCGACGGCATGGGCATGGCCGGCTGCGACCACGCCATCATGGACCACTGCTCCATCTCGTGGACCATCGACGAGGGCTTCTCGTCGCGCAATGCCAAGGGCATCACCCTCCAGCGCACACTCATTAGCGAGGCCCTGAATCAGGCCGGTCACCCCAACTACAGCTCAGGCAGCCAGCATGGCTACGCCGCCACCATCGGCGCAGGCCAGATGACCGACAGGCCCGGCTCGTTCCATCATAACCTGCTGGCCCACTGCGAAGGTCGCAACTGGAGCATCTCAGGCGGACTCGACGGCAAGGGCGCCTACGACGGCCATCACGACATCTTCAACAACGTGGTCTATAACTGGGGTGGACGCGCCAGCGACGGCGGTACCCATGAGCTGAACTTCGTAGGCAACTATTATAAGAAAGGTCCGGCCACCACGCAGAACCGTATACTCATTCATCAGTTCGAAGGCACCGGCACCGGCACGCAGCAAGCTTACGTCAACGGCAATGTGCGTGAAGAGACCAGCGGCTCGCTGACCCACGACCGTGAGGGTAACACCTACAGCTACAGCCTCTCCAACGGCCAGACACTCAACTGGGAGCCATGGGTCTCGTCTCCCTTCTTCCCCTCCTACGCCACCGTCGAGAGCGCCGAGGACGCCTACAAGAATGTGCTCTGCGACGTGGGCTGCAACCAGCCCTTCTTCGATCGCCACGACCAGCGCATGGTCAGCGAGACCCTCAGCCGCACTGCCACCACCAAGGGCAGCCGCTCAGGCAAGCGCGGCCTCATCGACTCGGAGCAGGACGACGGCTGTGAAGGCTTTGACATGGAGAAGCTGGGGCTCACCACTGCACAGCGCGACGCTGACTGGGACACCGACCGCGACGGCATTCCCGACTGGTTCGAACGTCTCACGGGCACCGACCCCGCTACGCCCAACAATAACGACGACCGCGACGGCGACTACTACACCGACCTGGAGGAGTACCTTAACTGGCTGGCAGTGCCCCACTTCATTGTAGACGCCGCCAACGAAACGACGATCGACCTCAAGCCCTTCTTCGCCGGCTACAAGTCGCCGACGTTCAGTGTCACACCGACGACAGCCGACGGCGCCACATGTACCATTGACAGTCAGGGCGTGCTCCACTTCACTGGCAGCGTCAACGGCCTTAGCGCCGTCAGCGTGACAGCCTCAGAGGGTAGTAGCTACACACGCACCTTCAACTTCGCCATCGGCGGCGATGCCAACGCCATCGCGACGCTCACCACTGACGACAGCCCTGCTGAAGGCCCCACCTACAATCTGGCCGGACAGCGCGTCACCCGCCAGCAGAGTGGACTGCTCATCCGGAACGGCAAGAAGCTTATCAAGTAAGCCCATGAGAAGACTACCCGCACTGTTCGCACTCCTTCTTCCGGCCCTGACCGCATTTGCAGGCGAGATTGTCGTCAGCGAGGGCGAAAGCATCCACCACGCCCTGCGCCAGGCTCGCGAATGGCGGCGCACCGGCGACCCACGCTGCGAAGGGGGCATCACCATCACGCTGCGTGCTGGCCGTTACTATATGGAAGAGCCGCTGTTTGTTCGCCCAGAAGACAGTGGAACGGCGGCATCGCCCACCGTCATACAAGGTGAAACGGGAGCCATCGTCTGTGGCGACCCGCGCCAACAGCACACACAGCTATGGCCTGCCAAAGGCATGGAGCGTCTGTTGGGTTTCGATACCGCAAACCGCACCATTACCATCGCAACGCCACCACCCGCACAGCTCTCAATGCTCAATTCTCAACGCGCTACGCTGGAGATGGTGGTTCACCAGCGGTGGGCCATCGCCATCCTCCGTGTCAAAGAACTGCGAGTAGAGGGCGACCACACCGTTGTCACCTTCAAGGAGCCGGAGAGCCGTTTGGAGTTCGAGCACCCCTGGCCACAGCCCGTCATCGATGGTGAACGGGGCTGCAGTTCGTTCCTGTTGCGTACCACTGAGCAGCGCGACGGCATCGAGCAGCTGGTGACCGTCAGCGGTGCTGCTTACGTGACAATACAAAACCTAACCTTCGAGCACACCTGCTGGAACCGCCCTCTGCACAAGGGGCATGTCACCCTGCAGGGTGGGTTCGCGCTCGTCGATGCCTACAAACTGACAGAGAACGAGGGACTGCCATGGGACACAGGTCTTGAGAACCAGGCATGGGTGGAACGGCCGGTCAGCGCCGTGAGCATCAGCGATGCCCATCATGTAGACGTCATCGGCTGCACCTTCCGCCACCTGGGGGCGACGGCCCTCGACTACAACGGCATCACCAGCGAATGTACCATCAGCGGTAACCGCTTCGAAGATATTGGCGGTACGGCCATCCTTGCAGGGTCGTTTGCCGAGAGCCCACGCGAGGTTCACCGGCCATACGGCGATCTGGCACCCCGCTGCCAGCGCCTCTACATTGCCGACAACACCATCAGCGAGGCAGCCACCGAGGACTGGGGCGCCGTGGCTATCGGCTGCGGCTACGTCCGCGACGTCACCATTGCCCACAACGATGTTCGTGGCGTCAACTACAGTGGCATCTGCATTGGATGGGGATGGACACCTCTTTACACTGGTATGGAGAACAACCATATCGTAGGCAACCGCGTCAGCGACTTTGCGCGCCAGCTCTACGATGCCGGTGGCATCTACACGCTCTCGAACCAGCCGGGTTCCAGCATCCGCGACAATATCATCGGCGCGCCTGCCAACGCCCCCTACGCCACGAACGACCGAGCCTTCCGTATCTATCTCGATGCGCGCACCGACGGCTTTACGATTGAGGGCAACACTACCGGAGAACGATCCATCACCCGTAGCGACATCGGCGACAACCACCCGGGACCTAATTTGATAGTTGAGGAGTAAAAAGGAGTTAGAGGGAGTAAGAAGGACTACGGGAGCACATAAAGACGCAGAAATGAAGCAAACCAACTACCATATCTTCGATTTCATGGACTTTGACCCCGCCCTACAGCGTGACGAAGCCCTTTGGAAAGCCTACGCCCCCACAGCCATCAGGGAGCGCGACGGTGACATCGTCGTCACCATCCCTTATCAGAAACAGCAGCATCAGGCGGACATGGCCGCTGACGACGCAACACCGCAGCAGCAGTACGACCTCGTTATCCGCGCTTACGAACCGGGCATCGTGCGGCTCTTCACCACAATGGTGGGCGATGAGATGGTAGAACACGACGACATGCTGGTGCTTGACACAACCGTCAAGCGTCTTCCGCTACACCTACAGCCACGGTCCGACGGGCAGGCAGGTACTGACATCATCGCTGCCGACGGCAGCTGCCGCGCAACCATCGACCTCAGTGAGCCACACCTCGACCACTGGAGCGACCTGCAACCAGCGCCACAGCCAGCCCCCTTTATCACCTTCTTCCCCGACGGCGACCTCAAGAAGCCCGTTGCCCTCAGCGACGACCACTTCTCACCGCCCCGCTACGACGCCCTGCCGTTGGCCTTCTGTTCCGTGTGTGGCGATGACATCGCAACAAACAGGACAGACACAACAAACGGAAAAGACGCAACAAACAGGACAGGCGCAACAAACGGAACGATTGAGCGCGCCACCGTCAGCTTTAGGTGCCAGCCCGACGAGTGCTTCGTAGGTACTGGCGAGCGTTTCCGGAAGATGGACCTCAGCGGCCAGACCTTCCAGCTAAAGAACCAGGACGGACAGGGCGTGAACAACCGCCGCTGCTACAAGAACATCCCCTTCTACCTCAGCAGCCGCCTCTATGGTGCATTTTTCCACACCAGCGACTACTGCAAGCTCTCGCTGGCCGACCACAGCACACGCTCCGTGCAGTTCCTTAACGACCGCGCCACACTCGACGTCTTCCTTATCGGCGGTGACACCCCCGAGGCCATTCTCCACCGCTACCGTCTGCTGACAGGCTTCCCGCAGATGCCGCCCCTTTGGAGCTTTGGCATTTGGATGAGCCGTATGACCTACTTCTCAGCCCAAGAGGTGGAGGACATCTGCGACCGTCTGCGCAGCGAGGACTACCCCTGCGACGTCATCCACTTAGACACCGGCTGGTTCCGCACCGACTGGCTCTGCGAGTGGAAGTTCAACCCCGAACGTTTCCCTGACCCCGAAGGCTTCATCCAGCGCCTCGCCGACAAAGGTTTCAAGGTCAGCCTTTGGCAGCTGCCCTACATTGCTGAGGGGGCGGAACAGATTGAAGAGGCCCGCAAGAACCATTATATCAGCCAGCCCGGAAATTCCGGAAATTCCGGAAATTCCGGAAATTCCGGAAATCCCGGAAATTCCGGAAATTCCGGAGAACCCGGGGATTCCGGAGATTCCGGAGATTCCGGAGAACCCGATTCCTCCGAGGCCTCATCCTCGAATTTCTCTTCTCTCGACTATGCCGGCACCATTGACTTCACTAACCCAGCGGCCACCACGTGGTACCAGCAGTCACTGCTGAAGCCCCTTCTGCAGATGGGCGTGCGTTGCATCAAGACCGACTTCGGTGAGAACATCCACATGGACCACTGCTACCACGCGTCGACGCCCGAACGGCTCAACAACCTCTATGCCCTACTCTACCAGCGTGCCGCCTACGAGGTGACACAAGAGGTAACAGGACGTGAGGCCCTCATCTGGGCCCGCGCCGCATGGGCTGGCTGTCAGCGTTACCCTGTCCACTGGGGTGGCGACAGCGAGTCGTCGTGGGCGGGCATGGCTGGCTCACTGAAGGGCGGTCTACACTTCGGACTGAGCGGCTTCGCCTTCTGGAGCCATGACGTGCCTGGATTCCACAGCACGCCAAACTTCATGAACTCACCCCTCGACCCGACGGTCTATGTCCGCTGGACGCAGTTTGGGGTCTTCACCTCACACATCCGCTACCACGGGTCTTTCAAGCGCGAGCCATGGCACTATCCCGCCATTGCCCCCATCGTTCGTCGATGGTGGAAACTGCGCTACCGCCTGCTGCCTTACATCGTGGAGCAGTCGGAAACGGCATGTCGTAGCGGCTGGCCCATGCTGCGCGCCCTGCTCATGCACCATCCTGGCGACCGACAAGTGTGGCATATTGACGACGAGTACTACTTCGGCTCTGACTTCCTCGTTGCCCCCGTGATGAACGACGAGGGCCGCCGAGACATCTACCTGCCCGAAGGGCCATGGGTGAACTTCTTCACTGGTGAGCACTTAGAGGGCGGCAGATGGTACTACGGCGTAGAAGTGCCCCTCGACCAGATGCCCGTCTTCGTGCGTCCCGGCGCCTGCATCCCCCTCTACCCCAACGATGTGGCCTGCACCGACCAGATGGACCTTGCTCACGCCGTCCTCCTCGAAATAACACCCGACTTCCGGGGCTACCAATTCTAACCTACTTGACCCCCCAAAAGAATGAACAGCCACTACATGCAGGGCCTTGACTGGCTCATCCTCGCCGCCTATTTCGCCATTCTCATTGCTATCGGCCTCTGGGCCAGCAGTAAGCGCAAAAAGAACGGTTCACTGTTTCTTGCTGAGCGCTCGCTGCGCTGGCACCACATCGGATTCTCCATGTGGGGCACCAACGTCGGACCCTCAATGCTTATCGCATCGGCCTCGGCGGGTTTCACCACGGGTGTTGTCTCAGGCAATTTCGCCTGGTATGCTTTTGTGTTCATTGCCCTGTTGGCGTTTGTCTTCGCTCCCCGCTATTTAGGCACGAAGGTTAGCACACTGCCCGAGTTCATGGGGCTGCGCTTCGGTCAGTCCACGCGCAACATCCTGGCATGGTACACCATCGTCACCATCGTTATCTCGTGGCTCGCCCTGACGCTCTTCGCCGGTGGAATCCTCATCCGCCAAGTCTTCGACATCCCGATGTGGGCTTCTGCGCTTGTGTTGCTCCTCATCTCAGCATTCTTTACCATGCTTGGCGGACTGAAGGCGGTGGCCTACACCAACGTCTACCAGATGACACTACTCATCGTTGTCTCCGCCGTGCTCACCATTGTGGGGCTGCACCATGTGGGCGGCATCAGTGCCCTCATCGACCGTGTGCCCGCCGACTACTGGGTGCTGTTCAAGCCCAACAGCGACCCAGACTTCCCATGGCTGCCCATCGTGCTCGGCTATCCCGTGATGGGTGTATGGTTCTGGTGCACAGACCAGTCGATGGTGCAGCCCGTCCTCGCCGCCCGCTCATTGAAGGAGGGGCAGCTGGGCACCAACTTCACCGGCTGGCTGAAGATCCTCGACGTCTTCCTCTACATCCTGCCGGGCATCCTCTGCTATGCCCTTTTCAAGGACACGCTGAGTAATCCAGACGAGGCTTACCTCACGATGGTCGAGAACCTCTTCCCCGTCGGTATGGTGGGACTGGTATTCGCCGTGCTCACGGCATGCCTTGTCTCAACCATCGGCTCGGCACTCAACGCGCTGAGCACTGTCTTCACGATGGACATCTACGTAAAGCGTTTTCGTCCCGATGCCTCTCAGCGACGCATTAACTATGTGGGGCGCGTGGTCACCGTCGTCGGTGCGCTCATAGCCATCGTGCTTACCGTGGCCATCGACAGCATCAAAGGTCTGAACCTGTTTAACGTGTTCCAAAGTGTTCTTGGATTTATTGCACCGCCTATGACCGCCGTGTTCCTGCTCGGTGTATTCTGGAAACGGGCTACCACCCGCGCCGCCAACCTTGCACTGACAGCGGGCACGGCCTTCTGCCTCATCATCGGCGTGCTCTACCTTTGGCCACCGTCGTGGCTGCAGTTGCCGTGGCCCCACTTCATGATGCTCTCGTTCCTGCTCTGCGTCATACTGATGGCAATGATGGCCGTGGTGTCACTCTGCGACAAAAAGCAGCCAACGACCGGAAACACCATCACGGCTCTCCGCGAACGCCCCGCCCGTCTGGTACTCACGCTCTGGAGCCTCCTTGCCATCGTCATGGTCATCCTCTACTTCATCTTTAACTGACACGCCCATGTTCCGACATAAAAAATACCTCATTGCGCTGACCTGCCTCTGCCTTGCCATGAGCATGCAGGGCCAGAAAAAACCGAAGCCGGAGCTCTATGTCCCAATGGACTACTCCACCTGCGGCTACCACGCCTCGGAAGCACTTATTCCCAACCTTCCCACAGCCGTCTATGTTGAGTGGCAAGAGGGCGACTGCTCACCGCTCATCCAGATGGCTATCGACCAGGTGGCGCGCCGTCAGCCCGACAAGAACGGTCATCGCGGGGCCGTGCTGCTTGGCGAAGGTCGTTTCCGCCTCGATGAACCGCTGCGCATCAGCGCCTCCGGCATTGTGCTACGTGGCGTCAGCAAGAAAGGCACTGTGCTTGTCAAGCATGGTGTAGATCGCGGTGCACTTCTTTATGTAGAAGGACGAGGAGGAAAATGGCAAGAGAATACTGACACGCTCTTCATTACTGCCGACCGCATCCCCGCCGGCAGCACAGCCCTCCCCTCGCCCGCCTCCCGTCACCCGTCACCAATAAAAGCCGGCACGCGCATCACCATCGTCCGTCCCTGCACAAAGGCTTGGATTGAGAGCCTCCAGATGAACGACTTTGGTGGTGACCTTGACTACACCGGTTGGAAGCCTGGCGACATCGACATTACGTGGGACCGCACCGTCACCGCAGTCACCACCGACAGCATTTACCTCGATGCCCCCATCACCACCACCATCACACAGCAGTACGGCGGTGCGTATATCTTGTTGGGGCACCACGACGGCGAGCTGACAGAGTGCGGCGTTGAGCATCTCACCCTGGACTCGTCAGTCAACGACTGGAACCCCAAGGACGAGGACCACTGCTGGGACGCTATCTATATTGATAAGGTACGCGATGCATGGGTCCGCCAAGTCAACTTCCGCCACTTTGCCGGTTCCGCCGTAAACCTTCAGAAGTCGACCAGTCGCATCACCGTCGAGGACTGCATTGCCCAAGAGCCTGTATCAGAGATTGGCGGGTGGCGCCGCCGCGTCTTCCTCACCCGCGGTCAGCAGACCCTCTTCCAGCGCTGCGTCTCGCGTGAAGGCATCCACGACTTTGTCGCCGACTACTGTGCCGCCGGGCCCAACGCTTTCGTGCAGTGCGAAGGCGAGCACTCGCTTGGATTCAGTGGCAGCGTAGGGTCATGGGCTGCCGGCCTGCTCTTCGACATCGTCAACATCGATGGGCACGACCTGCGCTTCGCTAACTTGGAGCAGTATCAGATGGGAACTGGCTGGAACACGGCCAACTCCATGTTCTGGCAGTGCACGGCCTCGACCATCGCCTGCTACTCACCCGATGCCGATAATCGCTGCAGCGCTCACGCCTGCTGGGGCACCCTGACGGGCAATGGCCATTGGACCAGCAGCAACAATCACGCAAAGCCCCGCAGCTTGTTCTACAGTCAGTTGGCCAACCGCACCAAAAACAGTCCCAACGCCCTCCAAGTCCCTGACGGCTATATTCTCCCACTCTCAACCGAGGCCACTACATCGCCCACCGTCGAAGAGGCGATGAAGATGGCGCAATTATCGCTGGCCGAACCCCGCCTCACCATGGAGATGTGGATCGACAGTGTAGCCCTAAGAGCCCCGATTCATACCCCCGAGGGGGTCACAATCGCCTCAACGCTCAAAACCCCAAAAACCTCCTCGGAGACTGTAAACGGGACATTTAGATCTTTCAAGTCCTCTACTGGCAACCTCTACGCCGTCCCTTGGTGGAACGGCCGCGTAAAGGATAACTTCACCGTCACTGGTGCACGCCCTGCCATCACCCGCTTTGTGCCTGGCCGCGAAGGTCTGGGCTGGACCGACCGTCTCGACTCCGTTGTCAGTTTCCTGGCTACTGGGGGCTACTGCATGTTGGAGCACAACTACGGGCTGTGGTACGACCTGCGCCGCACCGACCATGAACGGGTGCGCCGTGCTGACGGCGATGTGTGGCCGCCCTTCTACGAGCAACCTTTCGCCCGCAGTGGTATAGGAACGGCCTGGGACGGCTTGTCACGCTACGACCTGACGCGCCCCAACCTGTGGTACTGGCAGCGCCTGCGGGAATTTGCCGACAAGGCTGCCAGCCACGATATCCTGCTGTTTCATCAGCACTACTTCCAGCACAACATCCTCGAAGCCGGCGCCCACTGGGTGGACTGCCCCTGGCGTCCGGTAAACAATGTCAACTACCCCGAAGCCTTGGCTGCTTCACCCTTCCCCGAGCCCGTGCCCTTCGCTGGCGACAAGCGCATCTTCATGGCCGAACAGTTCTACAACGAGCAGGACAGCGTGCTGCGCCCGCTCCATCGCCAATACATCCGCTTGTGCCTCGATGAGCTGAAGGATCAGCCCAATGTCATCCATGCCGTCAGTGCCGAGTATACGGGTCCCCTGCACTTCACCCGTTTCTGGCTGCAGACCATCGCCGAGTGGGAGGCAGAGACCGGCCATCACCCGCTGATAGCCCTGAGTTGTACGAAGGACGTTCAGGACAGCATCCTCGCCGATCCCACATTGCGGCAGGTCGTCGACATTATCGACATTCGCTATTGGCACTACAACGCCGAGGGACTTTGGGCACCCGAGGGCGGCCGCAACATGGCGCCGCGACAGTTTATGCGCAAGATGAAAGTGGGCAGTACAGGTTTCAAAGAGGTCTATCGTGCCGTCCGTGAATACCGTGAGCACTACCCCGACAAAGCCGTCACCTACTTCGCACAACAGTTCGACCGCCAGGGGTGGGCCGTACTAATGGCTGGTGGCTCGCTGGCTAACGTGCCCCTCAATGCCCACCAGTCAGCAATCAGCAAGCAACTACTCGACGACGTCAGTCAGATGATGCCTGTCGAGGGCCACATGGCACTGGGCAGCCCAACGCTGGGCTACCTATTCTATACTACCGACGACGATGCCGTGCTGCCTGTCGAGACAGGCAAGTACGACCTCTACAGTGTCGACCGTACGACCGGCACCATCACGCTCATCAAGCGCGGTGCCAAACTGCAACAAAACTTCATCCCCGCCGAGGACGCCTCCGGGCACATCTTCTGGCTCAAGAAACACTAACACAACACATATTATGATGAACAGACAACGATCAATCCTCGTCATGGCCCTCGCAGCACTGCTCTGCTGCGCTGATGCCTTTGCCCAGTCACGCTATCAGGTGGGCGTCTGCGACTGGATGATTCTCAAACGCCAGAAACTTGGTGCCTTCGACCTGGCCCACCAGATGGGTTGCGATGGCATTGAAGTCGACATGGGCGGACTGGGACAGCGCGACGCCTTCGACAACAAGCTACGCGACCCACAAGAGGCCGCCCACTTCAAAAACGTGGCCGACTCGCTGGGCATCGCCGTGGGTGCCATCGCCATGAGCGGCTTCTATGCTCAGGACCTCACGCAGAAAGCCACCTACATGGAGCTCGTCGACGACTGCTTCAACACCATGGACTGCATGGGCGGAGCTACCGTGGCCTTCCTGCCATTGGGCGGCTGTGGCAACGACTGGACCACCGACAAAGCCAAGCGTCGCGAGGTGGTCAAGCGTCTGCACGACATTGGCGAAGCAGCTCTCCAGCGTGGCAAGCGTGTGGGCATCGACACGCCCCTCGACGCCAAGGGTAATCTCAAGCTGCTAAAGGAGATCAAAAGCCCAGGCATCGCCATCTTCTACAAGCTGCAAACCATCATCGAGCATGGCTGGGATGTTCCCGCCGACCTTCGCCGTTTAGGTGCCTCCAACATCTGCGCTATCCATGCCTCGAACACCGACGGCGTGTGGCTGCGTAACGACTCGCTCGTCGACATGCCCGCCATCAAGCAGGCGCTCGACCAGATGGGCTGGAGCGGCTGGCTCTTCGTAGAGCGCAGTCGCGACACCACGATGGTGCGCAACGTGAAGTTGAACTACAGTGCTAACGTCTACTACCTAAAGTCCATCTTCAACGCCAACCCAGTGTCCGAGGTGGTTCTCGACAGTGTCGGACGGCCAACCGACTACGTACAGACCATCATCAAGCGTTCACAAAAAGCAACCGACGAGCTGGGTATCACCTGGACACCACGTGGCCAGAACGTACTCAACATCATCAGCAACCGTTACTTCGAGCTGAACGACATCTACGCCGAACGCGACTCACTAAAGGCCACCGACAAGAAGTTGGCCGAGGCACAGTGCGACGCCCGCCTCTATCGTTCGCACTTCGCTTTCGACGGTGCCCTGTCACGCTACTTGCAGCCGAAGGACATCGAAAAGGTAAAGGACGTGATGACCTTCAACGTCGTCAAGGTAACCTATGACGCCCAGCTCGACATGATTCCCACCCTCACCGACGAGGAGAAGCAGCAGATACTCATCTGGCTGAAGGAGGCCCGCGAATTGGCCATCGACGCTGAGAGTTCGAAGAAGAAGCACGACGTCTTCGGCAAGTACAAAGGCCGCATCAACAATTACCTGTCGCGGCGTGGCTACGACCTCAACAAGGAGCGTGAGGCCTGGTACGAGCGTGTGAAGGCAAGAGGAGGAAAACTTTAGTGGGCTACACCCTCATTAATAACAATGTGACAACGTATGCAAATCCATGTTCTAAACAGCCAAAAGATGAAGGCGATAAGTTTATTTTTAGTGCTTTCTTTATCCGTTAGCCCTGTAAGTGCGCAGAATGGCATTACCAGTACTGCCACCAGTCCCCATGCCGTGATGAACAGCGTACCGCTGACTGCCGTGAAATGGACGGACGGTTTCTGGGGCGAGCGCTTCGATGTCTTCAGCCAGACAAGCGTGCAAAGCATGTGGGAGACATGGCAGACAAAGGAGGGCAAAGGCTTCAACAACTTCCTGATTGCCGCCGGCGAGATGCAGGGCGAGCACCACGGGCCTCCATTCCACGATGGCGACATGTATAAATGGTTAGAAGCGGTGGCCTCCGTCTATGCCGTCAACCACGACCCACAACTCGAGGCCATCATGGACCGTTTCATTGGCCTCGTCCAAAAGGCACAGCGCCTCGATGGCTACATCCACACGCCAGTCATCATTGCCGAACTGAACAAGAAAAAGAACGAACAGCAGGGCGGCGACGACGACACAGTGGTGGGAACGGCGACGGGCACCAAGAAGGACAATGCCTTTGCCAACCGCCTGAACTTCGAGACCTACAACCTGGGGCACCTCATCATGGCCGGCATCGTTCACAAGCGTGCAACGGGCAAAACCACCCTTTTCGACTGTGGTGTCCGCGCCGCCGACTTTCTCTATAACTTCTGCCAGCGGGCGCCGGAGGAGCTGGCCGGCAACGCCATCTGTCCCTCACACTACATGGGCGTGGCCGAGCTCTACCGAGAGACGCAGAATCCCCGATACCTCGAGCTGCTGAAGCAGTTCATCGACATCCGCGGCATGGTGAAGAACGGCACTGACGACAATCAGGACCGTATCCCCTTCCGCCAACAGTATCAGGCCATGGGCCATGCCGTCCGCGCCAACTACCTCTACGCCGGTGTTGCCGACCTCTTCATCGAGAGCGGCGAGGAGCAATTGATGAAGAACCTCAGCAGCATCTGGAACGACATCGTCGGGCGGAAAATGTACATCAACGGTGCCTGTGGCGCCCTCTACGACGGCACCTCACCCGACGGCACCAACTACACGCCCGACAGCATCCAGAAGGTACACCAAAGCTACGGCCGTCCCTACCAACTGCCCAACGCCACCGCCCACAACGAGACCTGTGCCAACATCGGCAACATGCTCTTCAACTGGCGCATGCTGCTGGCCACTGGCGAGGCCCGCTACGCCGCCCTCATGGAGAACTGCCTCTACAACAGCATCCTCTGCGGCATCTCGCTCGACGGTGAGCGTTACTTCTACACCAACCCCCTGCGTCTCACCGACGATCTGCCCTACAAGTTGCGCTGGCCAAAAGAGCGACGCAAGTACATCTCCTGCTTCTGCTGTCCACCTAACACGCTGCGCACCCTCTGCCAGGCGCAGGACTACATCTACACGACAGGCAAGGCGGCACTCTACGTGAACCTCTACGGCAGCAGCACGCTGACCACCCCTCTCGACGGCATTGGCAACATCACCGTCGCCCAGCAGACCGACTACCCGTGGGACGGACGTGTCACCCTTACCATCGAGACACTGAAAGCCAAAAAGGGGGCGGCCTTCACCATCGCCCTCCGCGTCCCTTCGGTCGCCGAGAACATCACAGTGAAAGTCAACCAGCAAGACGTGGACGCCCATCTACACAACGGCTACGCCACCGTTTGCCGCCCCTGGAAGAAGGGCGACGTGCTGACTATCGACATCCCTATGGAGGCCCGCATCGTCGAGGCCAACCCCCTCGTCGAGGAGAGTCGCGGGCAGGTGGCTGTCATGCGTGGCCCCATCCTCTATTGCTTGGAGAGCTGTGATGTCAGTCCACATGTTGCCATTGACGATGTGGCCCTCCCCGTCGATGCCAAGTTCATACCCGTGGAGGTGACCATCGGCGGCAGCCGCATGATGGCACTCGAGACCGAGGCTTACGTGCGCAGCGAAGCCGCTTGGACAGGCCAGCTCTACCGTCCCGCCAGCGTCAGCAAAATCCGACAAACCGTCCGCCTCATCCCCTACTATGCCTGGGGAAACCGCGGCAAATCAGAAATGACCGTATGGATACCCGCCGTCTACTAACCATCGCCGCCCTCATCGCAGCAGCACTGACGACCCGCGCCACCGACTACGTCGTTGAGCCGGGGGCGTTCACCATCGAGCAGGCCTTGCAACAGGCCCGCCTCGACCGCTTGCACAATTCACAATTCACAATTAACAATTCACAATTCACAATTCACAATTCACACTTCTCAATTCACAATTCACAATTCCCAATTCTCAATTCACAATTCACCATCCGCCTGCGGCCGGGGGTTTACCGCCTCACGCAGCCCGTCATCCTCCGCCCTGAGGACAGTGGCACGCGCATCGTCGGCGGCCCCGGCGTTGTCATCAGCGGTGGGGTGCAGATCACGGGCTGGAAGCGGCAGGGGCGGCTCTGGGTTGCCGACGTGCCGCTATGGAACGGCCGCCCTCTGGAGTTCCGCCAGCTGTGGGTCAACGGCCGTAAGGCTGTCCGTGCCCGCAACGTGCCCGCCACCACGGCCGACGGCACCGACCCCTTCGAGCAGATGCCCCGCATCCTCAGCGTCGACAAGGCCCGCGAGACCATCTACGTCCCTCGCTCGGCAATTCTCAAGTCTCAAGTCTCAATTCTCAATTCACAATTCCCCGAGCTCGTTCTCCACGAGATGTGGTGCATCGCCAACCTCCGCGTCAAGGACATCCGCATCGAGGGCGACTCGGCTGCCATCACCTTCCACAACCCTGAGAGTCACATCCACTTCATGCACCCCTGGCCGTCGCCGATGGTGACGCCCGACGGCAAGCACAACTCCGCCTTCTTCCTTACCAACGCGCGTGAACTGCTCGACGAGCCGGGCGAGTGGTTTCTCGACACCGAGAGCCGCAAGCTCTACTACATGCCACGTCACGACGAGGACATGCTGACGGCCGACGTAGAGGCGCCAGCCTTGGAGACGCTGCTGAGGGTGGAGGGCACACCCGACAATCCCGTCACCGACGTCAGCCTCGAAGGCCTCACCTTCAGCCACGCCACGTGGATGCGGCCCTCCCTGCAAGGCCACGCGCCGCTGCAGGCGGGTATGTACATGATTGAGGCCTACAAGATACGCCCACAGATCAGCCGACCCAATGGCGACCACAAGCTCGACAACCAAGGGTGGGTAGGGCGGCCCGCTGCTGCCGTCGTGGTCAACACGGCCCAGAACGTCAGTTTCACCGACTGCACCTTCGAGCACATGGCCTCTACCGCACTCGACTACCACCGCTACACCCGCGGTGGCACCGTCAGCCGCTGCCGCTTCCACGACATCGGCGGCACCGCCATCCTCGCAGGCTCCTTCGGCCCCGAAGGCCACGAGGCCCACCTGCCCTACGATCCCGCCGACCGTCGTGAGACGTGCACCGCGCTCACCATCACCGACAACCGCATCGACGACGCAGCCAACGAGGACTGGGGCGCCATCGGCATTGCCGCCGGCTTCGTTCGGGGCATCTGCATCGCGCACAACGAGATCTCAAACGTCTCCTACACCGGCATCTCCCTGGGCTGGGGGTGGAACCAGCAGACCTGCGCCATGGCTGACAACACCGTCCGCGCCAACTACATCCATCATTACGCCCGCCACATGTACGACACGGCCGGCATCTACACCCTCGGCTCACAGCCACACACATTCGTCGAGCAGAACGTTGTCGACAGCATCTACACGCCCTCCTACGTTCACGACCCCAACCACTGGTTCTACCTCTACACCGACGAGGGCAGCAGCTACATCACCGTACGTAACAACTGGACGCCCGCCGAAAAGTTCCTGCGCAACGCCAACGGTCCCGGCTGCACCTGGGAGAACAACGGTCCCCATGTCGCTGACAGCATCCGCAACGCCGCAGGCATCCGGCACCCCTAAACCTCGGCCTGCCGCCCCTCCCGTCTGTCGGGTGGGCGGCATATTTTCCGCCACTCCCCCTCCCGCCTGCCGGGCCGTCACTCCCCCTCCACCCTGCCGGGCCTCATATTTGCCGCCACCGTCCCTCCTCCACCTGTCGTGTGGGCGGCATATTTGCCGCCACCGCCTCCTCCCCAACACCGAAACCCCTAAACTCATTTCACTTATAATTGTCATTTTAAAAGTTGTTTTCATGAAAAAGCTAAGCATTATTCTTTCCCACCTGCTCATGGTAGGCCTGCTAAACGCGGCCCATGCGCAGCAGACCTTCACCAACCCAGTCATCCGCAACTCGGTGCCCGACCCCAGCATCATCAAGGCACACGACGGCTACTACTATCTGGTAGGCACCGAGGACATCGGCAACGTGCCCGTCTTTCGCAGCCACAACTTGGTGGACTGGCAGCAAACGGGCACCGCGTTTACCAACGACACGCACCCCAATTGGTTGACTGACGGCGCCGTCTGGGCACCCGACATCAACTACATCGGCGGGCAGTACGTCATGTACTACTCGCTCTCGAAGTGGGGCGAAGGCACCTTCAACGGCATCGGCGTAGCTGTGGCCAACCGTCCTGAGGGCCCCTACGCTGCGCCTTCCGGCAATACGTCCGGCAAGCTCTTCACGTCGTCAGAGATCGGTGTCGAGAACAGCATCGACCCCTTCTTCATGGCCGACAATGGCAAGAACTACCTCTTCTGGGGCTCGTTCAACGGCATCTACTGCATAGAGCTCTCCGACGATGGTCTCTCCGTCAAGTCAGGTGCATCGGCAACCAAGGTCATCAACAATACCGTGGAGGCCTCGTCCATCATCAAGCACGACGGCTACTACTACTTCATCGGCTCCGCAGGCACCTGCTGCGAAGGTACAAACAGCACCTACAAGCTCGTCATGGCGCGCAGCACCTCGCTCGCCAGCGGGTACACGAACAAGAACGGGCAGGCAGTTCAAAGCGACGGCCTTTTGGGTATTGGCCGCTACGACCTCACCGACCTGCTCACCAAGAATAGCGAAGTCATCGGCCCGGGCCACTGCTCGGAAATCGTGCAGGACAACAGTGGCGACTACTGGTTCGTCTATCACGGCTTCGACGCCAACGATGTGGATGCCGGCCGTCAGGTGTTCCTCTCGCAAGTGAAGTGGGGCAGCGACGGATGGCCCTACATCGAGGGCGGACATCCTGTCATCTCCAACCCGACGCGTCCTGCCCTCCCAGTCGCCCACGAAATCAGCAACGCCCAACAGCTGCTCGACTTTGCCCAGATGGTCAACGAGGGCAACGGCCATGTGGATGCTGTCCTCACGGCCGACATCGACATGACGGGCATCAGCGACTTCCCGGGCATTGGCAACGACGACAGCAACTACCAGCGCTACCACGCCACCTTCGACGGTCAGGGCCACCGCATCAAGAACCTCCACATGACGGGCAAGAACATCGCACTCTTCCCCGTCGTCAGCGACAACACCGTCATCCGCAACCTCATCATCGACGCCTCCTGCTCATTCACGGGCAGCGACCGCAACGCCGCCTTCGTCAGTGCCTGCAACTGGGACGAGTGGGGCAGCAAGAAGGTGGAGTTCTACAACTGCGGCAACGAGGCCAATGTGGAAGGCACAGGCAAAAACTGCGGCGCCTTCCTGGGCTGTAACTACGACGGCGACATCGCCATCGTCATGCAGAACTGCTACAACACCGGCAACATCACGGGCGGCGAGGAGACGGCTGCCTTCTCCGGCTGGATAGGCACTCACGGCAACAGTCGCATCGACCATTGCTACAACACTGGCACGGTGACAGGCATGGACGGCAACCAGAACAACCTCTTCCGAGGCACCGCCGGTGGCGCATGGTACCTCGAAAACTGTTACGACACCCACTACGACCACAACTGCCCGAAGATCGACGACGGCACCCTTGCCTCGGGTGAGCTCTGCTACAAGCTCAATCAGGGACAGAGCGATCCACAATGGCACCAACTGCTCGGCACCGACGACAAGCCCCTGCCGGTAGGCGAAGGCAATTTCGTCTACCACAACGGCGACTTCTATTGCTATGGCGTCAGCAAGGGCACCGAGAGCTACAGCAACACCAACAGCGCCAACACCGACCCCCACCAGTTCTCCGCCGACGACGACCTCTGTGACATATGCTTCCAGCACAACGTCATGAGCGGACGCGAGCCGGCACGGGTCGACGGCACCTACCAGATCGGCAGCATCGGCAACCTCGTCTGGTTCGCTAATGCCGTCAACAGTGGTGCTGGTGTCACCTACGCTGCCGCCCTCACGGCCGACATCGATCAGGGACGTGCCGCCTACACACCCATCGGCACACCGGCCAACGTCTATCACGGACAGTTCGACGGACAGGCGCACAGCATCACGCTCCACCTCGATAATGCCGGCTACGACTATCAGGGCATCTTCGGCGTCATCACCGACGGTGTCCGCATTGCGAACCTCGTAGCGCGCGGCACCATCAGGGGCAAGAGCTATGTGGGTGGCATCGCCGGCGGCACCAATGGCGGCAGCAACAATGCCCAGAAGACCACACTCGAGAACTGTGGCAACGAGGCCACCGTCACGGCTACAGGCGTGAATGCCGGTGCCATGATTGGCGTCAACATGGAAGGCTCGGCCTCGTTCATCTTCAACAACTGCTACAACGTAGGAGCCATCAGCGGCAACGAGAGCGGTGCCCTCTCAGGCTGGTCAGGCGGAGGATGGAGTGCTTTCACCAACTGCTACAATGCCGCCACGGTGAACGGCGGCAGCGCAGCCGACTTCAGCCGTAACAACGGCACCCGCTACGTGAACTGCTACTACATGGAAGGGTGCAACAACAGCAGCCGTGACGCTTCAGGACAACTGGAACCGGTCACGGCCGCCCAGCTGGCCAACGGTGAGCTGCTCGACAAGCTCAATAGTAACGACGGCACCCATTGGTATCAGAACGCCAACGACCCCTACCCACTGCCCTTCGAGCACCCTTCAGCCGTGACCCTCGACGAGACATCCACCGTGGCTCCCGTCGCCGCCCAGCATGTGGACGTGACAGTCTACCGCACCATCGCAGCCGACAGCTGGAGTACCATCTGCCTCCCCTTTGCCATCACTGCCGACAAGATAGAAGGTGCTTTCGGAACAGGTGTCGTCGTCAGAGACTTCACTGGCTACGACTATGACGCCGCCAACGACCACATTACGGTGAACTTCTCAGATGTGGCGACCATGGAGGCCAACCATCCCTACATCATCAAGATTGCTGGCGAAGGCATCACGCAATTCACCGTCCCGAATGTCGACCTGCAGCCAAGCAAAGACCCGCGCGTGTCGTGTGGAACTGCTGACAAGATGGAGGACTTCGTGGGAACGTTCGTGGCCGATTTCGACTTCTTTAATGCGGCGACAAACACACCGCTATATATTAGCGGCAACCAGTTCTGGTATGCCTCAGCGCAGACGAAGCCCATGAAAGCCTTCCGTGCCTATTTCGACTTTACCGACGACAACGTTGCGGAATCGCGAATCAAAATGTCCTTCGGCGTCTCGACAGGCATCAGCAACGTCGCGTCGCAGGCCGAGCGTGGATACCACAACCTGAACGGTCAGCGGGTGGCAGCGCCATCGCACGGCATCTTCATTCAAAACGGCAAGAAAGTCGTGATTAAGTGAACACAACAGTAAGAACTAAAAAGACTGAATCGAGTATGAAAAAGTATTATGATGCGCCCTGCACGGAGATGACAACCACAACAGTGGAGTCACTGCTAACGACGGTGTCGGCTGACGACATCAGCCATGGTGGAACGGACGATGGCACCCATGAGGCCGACTCACGCCACTTTGACCTCTGGGATAGCGAAGACGAATAAAAAACGAGCAAGCCCGCAACCCCCGTGTGTGTCTGGGGCTGCGGGCTACATTCGCTCTCGCGCTCGGTCGCTCCTCACGAACGACATGAAAAGTTACCACTTTTCAGCACCGAAAGCAAATTTCCGCAGCTTTAACGCCCGATAATCCCAAAGTGGTCATTAGAAACAATTCCGTAAGAGACCGATTCGGGATAATCGATGTCGCGCTAAATGACACTTGCTAAATGTACCAAATGTACCCTTTCCGCTTTCCGCAGTAAACACAGGGGTTTCCGGCGTTTTACCCCCCAAAATACAACTTAGGTATACCTAAAAAAACACCCCCCAAAACCCACCACCAACCCCTCCCCAAGGGATGGCAGTTTGAATAGTTCTTCCGCAGCACGCCAGCTTCTATGTGAGCACCAGTGCATAGAGGCCGCTCGCGTTGATGACGACTGTTCGGGTTTCGTAGGCAGTATCCCGAATTGAGAGGGTGCCCTTGTCTTCATCATCCACGCGTTGCTGGATGGCCTTGGAGGTGTTGCTATACCCAGCGCCTCTGCCACTTCCTTACCCACGAACCAGGTCTCGCCCTTCTCGTTGGTCATTGTCCGGATCTCCAGTTTGCCTTTATCCACCTTATTGTTTTAAAGACAACACAGACAACAAAAACAACTTATTGAACACCAAAGGTACGAAGGGACAACATCCTTGGGCGCAAGCGCCCATCCGCAACAACCCATCGATGGTACGCCGTCTACCTCACCACCGCCAAAATAACAATGCGCAACCGCTCCCCTGCCTGATGGGAGTGGTTAAGGGTGCACCCCTAACGGGTGGCCCTGAGTGTTTGTTGTAAAATATTGTCGTAAATAAGGGCGGGTACATTTGGTACATTTAGCAGGTGTCATTTACAACGTCACGCCCTCGATGTGCCGGACGCATCAATTCGAAAAGCCGGACACATCAATTCGAAATGTCGGACACATCAATTCGAATAGTTGGAGAGGGTCACCACACGACCCTCTTCCGACCGTTGACGATATAGACTCCTTTCCTGAACCGGGAATCACGAACTGAGAACTGCGCATCAGCCATGCGGCGTCCTTGCAAGTCAAACCATCTGTTGTCAGCCGGCCTATTGACGGTCTCGCTGATGGCAGACGGCAGCACGGACGTGTTGCCGGTAACGGCAACGGCAAGGCGCCGGCTGTAGGCAGAGCCATCGGCATCGGTAACGGTGAGCACGACCTCGTCGAGTGTTGGCGTGCCCCCAGCCTGGACGGTCAGCAGACCGTTGTCGAGACTGAAGGTCGGACGCTGGGTGTCAGCGACGCGCGTGATGCTTTCATTGTCATTGGAGGTGAGCGACACCTGCAAGTTGCCGGTATAGCCACGGAACAGCCCCGTTACGTCGATCGTGGTCGTCGTGGCAGGTGCCAGCCAAAGGTGGGGCTGCGCCATAAAGTCAAGATAGCGCTCCAGCTCGGTATAGCCATCGCCCTCGGTGTCGCGATTGGTATCGGCATAGTTCAGGGTACGCGAGCGGGGATTTGTACCACGCAGCTCCTCCCACCAGTTGGGCAGGCCATCGTTGTCGAAGTCGTAGTCGGCAGGCCATGCCGTCTCGGGATAGTCCTCAAAGCCGCCAGCATCCGCCTCGTCGTCGATCTCACCTTTGATGCCCGACTTTGAGCCGACGTAGGTGTAGGTGCCGCCGAGCGTCTCGCCGAGGATGCGCTGGTCGGTAAGGTCGCTGCAGGGCTGGTTGGCACCGACGTCGCTGAGCACGCTCTTGTAGGCGTCGCGGGCCGTCTCGATGGTGGCGTAGCTGGGCCAGAAGGGCTCGCTGACCCATGCCCTCTCGGGCTGGGGGCCGGTGGCTCGGTAGGTGACGCTGAGGGCGTCGTCGGTCAGGCTGCCGTCGCGGTTCTCGCGGACGTTGCCGCTGACGTAGGCAAACTGGTCGCGGGGGCCGCCTGTCTCGTTGTCGGCCGAGAAGAGGATGGTGAGGCGCGTGTCGGGCCCCATCTTGTAGTAGTTGTTGACGAACTGCATCTCCATGGCGCCGCCGTCGGTGGTGCGGCTGTTCCAGTTGTAGCAGACGTTGTTGAACATGTCGAGGCGTCCCTGCGAGTGGCCGTTGGCATCGGCACCGCCGCCCATCGACCAGTTGCGGCCGTTGCAGTCGGCCAGCAGGTTGTGGTGGAACGAGCCGATGTCGCCGCCGATGGTGGCGGCATAGCCGTGGTTGGTGCCCTCGGCGTAGTTGCGGTGGCCGGCAATGCCGAGCGCCTCGCTGATGATGCTGCGCTGGAAGGTGATGTTGCGCGAGCCGCGCGATGAAAAGGTCTCGTCGGTGCCCCACGAGGCCGTGACGTGGTCGAAGATGGTGTGGTCGCTATAGACGGTGCCAATGGCATTGCCCGTCTCAGCGGGGGTGCCCAGACCGCGACGGGCACGCAAGTGGCGCACGATGCAGTCGCTGCCCACACCGATGTCACTATGCTTGATGCAGATGCCCTTGCCGGGGGCCGTCTGGGCGGCAATGGTCAGGAAGGGGTCGGTCTTGATGGGCTGGAAGCCAAGGTCGATGATGCCCGAGACCTTGAAAAGCACGGTGCGTGGACCCTGCCCATTGGTCAGCGCCCAGCGCAGTGAACCTGGGCCCTCGCTATTGAGGTTGGTGACATAGACCACCTTGCCGCCACGGCCACCACGTGCAAAACGTCCGTAGCCCTCGGCACCGGGGAAGGCCAAGTGCCGCGGCTGAAACATCCACACATCGCCCGTGGTGATGATGCCATCGGCATCCACACGGTCGACACGCCAATAGTACTTCTGGAGATTTGAGAGCGGAGCATCGAGGCTTGAGATGCTAAAGTCACAGTCGGTGCCCAGCATGGCGACGGCACTCGAGCTCGTGGCACTGGCGATAGCGGCGGAATCGGTACCTATATATAAATATTGTGCGACGGTCTTGCCGTCACGGGCAGCCGTCCAGCTCAGCATCTGGGCGTCCAAGTCGGCATGGGTGTCGCCATTGGCGGGCACGGGGTTGGTGGCCAGCATGCTCACCTCGCGCTGGTTCTCGACGTCGGGGGTGCACTCGCCGTAGTCGTGAACGGGGAAACCGTTCACCGCAGGCTGCCAGCGGCAGGCGGCGGGAATCTGTCGGGCGTTGCCGTTGAGCAGGGCGAGGAAGTCGGCACCTTGCATCTCGTCGGGCGTCAGCTGGCGGCAACCCACGGTGGTGCCCTTGTCCTGTGCGGGCCAGACGGCGTTCTGGGCAGCGTCGGCGGTGAAGTAGCAGTTGCGCACGATGCTGCCCTCGGCGTTGGTGGCCGTCACGCCGCCGCGGTTCTCACGGTTGTTCAGGGTGATGGCGCAGTTGGTGTAGCAGTTCTCGACGATGACCTCGTTGCGGTCGCCGTTGCCGATGCGTCCGACGATGGCGCCCATGTCGTTCTTGCCGGCGATGGCCACGTTGAGGCTGTAGCAGTTCTGAATCTTCGTGGTGCCTAAGGCCTGCGCACACAGCGGGCCACTGTTCGAGCCCCAGCCCTTGAGCGTGCTTGCGGCGATGTGGCAGTTGATGATGCGGGTGTTGATGGCGCGGCCCACGAGGTTGCTCAGGTAGGCGCCGGCGTAGACGTAGCTGTCCTCGATGCCGAGGTTGCGAATCTCGGCATTCTCGGCGACGCGGAACAGCCCCAGGTAGTTGGTGATGTCCTGGGCGAAGGTGTGATAGATGCCGCGGATGGTGTGGCCGTCGCCGTCGAACACGCCCTGGAAGGCCGTGTAGTCGGTCTCGGTGGCGAAGTTGCCGACGATGGGGGTGGCCGTGAAGGCCGTGCCGTCTTCAAGCTTCGCCGTCGCCACGGCGTTGACGCCGTCGTTGAACATGATGTCCTGCGTCAGGCGGAAGTAACGGCCCAGCGAGAAGTCGCGCTCGCTGTTGACGTCGTGGGCCAGCTTGGCCAGCTCGGCGGCGTTGCTGATAAGGAAGGGCGACTCTTTTGTGCCGTCGCCGCCGGCGTAACGGTCGGCCACGGTGCCGTCCCAGTTTTGGGCCGGCAGTATCACGCTGCTGAACAGCATGGTCAGCAGTAACAGGGCTTGACGTAAGAGTTGTTTTTTCATCGTTTGCAAAGTTACTGCTTTTCTTTCAAAGGGCAAAATGTTTTAGTATTTTTTAAAGTCGCACGGGGTTCTACTATAGTCACACCAACCAGGCAATTTACAAAAATTATCCCTCACTTCCCTCACTTCTCACACCTAAATTTGGGTGTGAGAAGTGAGGGAAGTGAGGGATCTTTTTTTGTTTAAACTAAGTAATGTTGAATCTCGGGTTTTGCTTGCTGAATCTCGGGTTTTGCTTGCTGAATCTCGGGATTCACGTGCTGAATCTCGGGATTCGCGAAAGTATTCTCGGGATTCGTGAAAGTATTCTCGGGATTCGTGAGTCCAGAAACAATTTTTTATCCCGCTCATCCCGCTCATCCCGCACCTAAATTTAGGTGCGGGATGAGCGGGATGAGCGGGATGTTTTTCTGTTTGTCCCACTTAAAAAAAAGGATCAGTCCTAAAAAAAACTTACCTGTCTGCAGGTGCAGACAGGTAAGAAATGTGTGGATGGGAGTGGATGGATTACTCCTCGACAGGCTCCTCTGTAGTGTCGCTGCTGGTACCAGCCATGATGTTGGTGACAGCCACGATGTCGCCAATGCCCACTGAGGTATCGCCGTTGACGTTGGCGCGGGCTACAATCTCGGGATCCTGCTCAATGCCGGCCATAACATTGGTGATGGCAACGATGTCGCCGATACCAACCTGACCGTCGCCGTTGACGTCGCCGGCAATTTCAGCCTTCTGTACATACAGATAGCCATGGAACCAGTCCTCATTGCCGTCCTGGTTGGGACGGAAGTAGACGGTATAATTACCAGCACCGCTTAGCTCACCATTCTCGCCGTATGCATTGCCCATACCGTCGGGATACCAAGTGAGGTTCTCGCCGTCGACCTTCACAACCTTGAACTGGGCATCAGCAGCCAGAGTAACATTGATCATGTACTCTTCTGCCGCAGCCTCCGGATTGAGCTCGAGGTTGTATGCTTCGGTAGCGGCCCATTCGGTCATGTTTCCGACCAGATAGTAGGGAGACTTGAACTTATACTCGTAGGTCCAGCGGGGATCACCAATGTTTTCGTTAGCTTCGCTGCCAAATGCCATTGTGAAGGTGCCGCCGAAGTCGGGTGTCTCAACGCTGTTGAAGGCGAACTCACCAGAGATGCTGTTCTGGACGGGCTCGTCGTCGTCGCCGGTGCTCTCGTCAGCGCTGGTGTCTTTCAGACCGCCTTCGCCGTCATCGAAGAAGAATGCGTTGCCGTTGACAGTCCACTTCGGGTTCTTGCCGCTCTGACCCTGGTTGATGCCCTTGACCACCTGACCGCTCTTACCAACATTCACGAAGATGTTGTTGCGGAGATAGTAGGCCAGCCATGTCTGGTTAGCCTGACGATGGGTGTAGAAGTTCTTGGCCTTAGCGACATTGTAAAGTGTCGAGTTGTCGATGGCGAAGTTCTGAGTGGTGAAGCCAGCCTCAGTAGCCTTGTTGCCGCTCTGGGTGCTGAACAGCGACGACTCGGTGGCATTGGCGGCCCAGATGGTAGACTTCTTGATGTTGAAGGCGCCGAGGGCACCACCACCGTTGAAGTCGAAGGGCACCTTGGTGCAACCGTCGATGTCGACGAAGCAGTTCTCAACGAGGAGCTCGCTGATCTGGTTCTTAATCTTGTTGCCGAAGAGGATCTGCTGCGTTCCGCTCTTGATGCTCATGTTCAGGAACTTGATGGCGCCCATGTTGTAGAAGCCATTGTCCTGCAGCTTGTACTCGTTGGCGGCGAGGGTGATGATGGGAGCGCTGAAGCCTTCGCCAGCCTTCAGGTTGACGCCATTGAACTCGATGCTGCCACCGAGGGTCATGCCATTGTTCACAACGATGGTAGCTGCGCCGGCATCGATGTCAGAGCCGTTGAGAATGCGGATAGGAGCGGTGGTGTTGATCTCGCCAGTGGTGGGATACTCACCAGCCTCCCAGAAGCTGATCTCGATGCTCGAGGGCTGCTCGCTCTCCTGCAGCTTCTCGTTGAGAGCTGCCACGAAGTCGGTGTTCTCAGTCATGTCGACCTCAATCTTGATGGCGTCGGTAGCATAGGGTACGAGCCAGCGGGAGTCGCCAATCTTGTTCTTAGCCTGCAGCGAGCTGGCCTTCAGGGTGAAGTTACCTGCCAGGGCATTCTCCAGTGTGAAGGGCACGCCGTCGACGGGGTTCATAATCTCCTCAGTCTCGTCGCTGGTGCTCTGCAGGTCGTTGATGTTGATCAGCACGTCGGCAGAAGCCTCGTCTTCAGGATTCTCCTTACCAGTCTTCAGCACGGTGATACCCTCAACCTGATAACTCGGGTTGGCGCTGGTCTGACCTTGGTTCAGACTGGCCAGGAAGTTGTCCTTACCACAGTTGACAAAGATACTGTTTCTCACGCCGAAGGACAGGTATGTCTGACCCTGGGTACGATGGGTGAAGAAGTTCTTGCCAGTGGCGATGTTGCTAAGGGTAGAGTTGACGAACATGAAGAGTTGCTCCTCCAGTCCAGCCTCAGTAGGCTTCTTGCCGCTCTGCCCGGTGAAGAACGAGTTGCTAGTAGCAGTGGCAGCCCAAATGGTGCTCTTGTTGACAGACACGTTGCCAACGACGCCACCATTACGGAAGTCGATGACGAAGGGATTGCCAGTGAGCGCAATGACGCTGTTGTCGATGGACAAGCCATTGACCAGGTAGTTCTGCTTGTTGGAAGAGAACAGGGGCTGACCCAGCGCGTCGATCTTCACGTTGGCAAACTCAACATCGCCAATAGCGATGAAGCCGAGTGAATCCTTCTCGGCATCCTCGGCAATCTCGGCCATACCCACGAACGGAGCCTTTAGGCCCGTAGCGTCGATAGTGGCGGGAGCACTTGCAACACCAGTCAGCTTGATCGCCTTGTCGGCAACGATGCCCTCGGCGATGGTGTACTTGCCGCTGCCTTCGAGTGTGAAGTCAGTCACCTCAGGATAAGCAGCAAGGTGGGCGTTGATGTAGCCACCCAGCTCAGAGCCGTTGATGATGAGACCGTCCTCACGCAGACCTGCCTGGTCGCCGTAGAACTTCACGACCTGCAGCACGATGTCGTTGCCCTCATAGTTGTACGTATTGGTCTCAGCATCGAGCATCATCGTACGGCAGACAATCTTGTAGCTCTTAGCCTTGTCAAGACCATCGGCAATGAGCAGGGTCGAGTGGTCCCACGTGCTCTTGGTCAGGGCAAAGTCGCCAGTATAGGTGGCAACAGGCGTCTCAGCGCCTACCTCATAGACCTCGACCTGTGGGTAGCCAGCCTTGCTTGCTGAGCCGGAGAAGTAGAACTTGGCCTTGTCGGTGCCTGTGACATAGAATGAGGGATAGCGGTTCTTACCCACTACCAACAGACCATCTTTAATGCCAGCCTTTGAGAAGACGGAGAGGTAGCCGCCCCAGGCCTTTGCTTCACTGGTGACAATCATGGTGTCGGTGGTCTCATCGTAGAAGTCGAACCACACATTGTTGCGGTTGGTCTGCTGGATGGTACCGCCCTCTGTCGTCCCATCGTAATTGTACTCAACCCACTTCTGGGCGTCGGCAGTGAGATGCCAACTGCCGTCACTGTACTTTTCGGTCAGGTCGTTGGTGATGATAATCTCGGCCTGTGCGCCCCAGGGCACAATCGGCGAACGAGGTGTCACCTCCTGAGCATTAGCACTCATTGCGGCAACTGCGAGCGTTGCCATTGCGAATAGTTTTTTCATGCTGTTTTGGTTTTAGTTAATAATAGAGTTGTTTTAAAAAGTTATTGATTGACGCGCTTCTGGCCGTTGCTGACGACAATGCCCTTATGGGTGGGATTGACGCGCTGGCCTTGCAGGTTGTAAACCTCGTTGCTCATTCGCTCATGATTCGTTAGCGCATTGCTAATGCCCTGGTCGCCATGGGCATTGCCGATGCGGCGGTCGGCCCAGGGGTCGGCAGGCATCTCGCCAGCGACGGGATTACCGAAGGCAGCCACCTGCTCGGTGGTGAATTCGGGAACGACATTGTAATCGCCTGCGTTGAAGAACTCGGTCTCTGCGCCCTCGGTGCCACAGATGAGCGCGATGCCCACAAGGTAGAGACGGCGCTTGATGCCGATCTTGATGGGCGTGTCGGCCGACCAGTTCACCTTCTTGCCCCACTTCTGCGTCAGCAGGTTGTAGCCCGTTGCCGAGGTGTAGGAGCCGACCTCTTCTTCGGTGGGCTCGCGGTCGAAGGGCCACGTGTCGTTAGCCTCAGCGAAGTAGTAGGTCATCTCCAGCTCCTCCAAGCCGTCGATAGGCATCTTGATGAACTCGGTCTTCTTGCCTTCCTCGGTTTGGTCATCATAGCGGGTGGAGCGCAACGAGTTGGTCAAGTCCACGGACAGTTTGAACGGCTTGTCGATGGTAATGCAGGCGGCATTGTAGCCGGTGATGAAAGCATCGTCGTCGAGGGCGGAGTAGTTCAGCGGGCAGTTGCTGAGGTCGTAATAATACTCGTCGTAGCTCAGGCCCTCGGGGTGCTCGGCGTCCACCTCACAGGGTGTGCCGCCACTGACAAGCGTGGTGCCGATGGTGGCATCGCGGTAGGCATTGTTCGACTTCTGGGTGCCGTCGGGATTCATGTACTGCGCCTCGATGCGCCCACCGTTGCTGGGCAGACGGTCGTGGTTGAAGTTGTAGCCGTGGCTGGCACACTTGGCATTGGGCAGGGGCACAAAATAGAGGATGGCCTTCTTCAGGTTCTTATAGCCAGCCGAGTAGTCGAACTCCTCGCCATCGAGTGTCTGGTAAGTGCCATAGAGTCCCAGCGTGGTCTCCATCAGCGTGATGCCACGGTAGTAGCCCTTGTCAATCATGAAGCCTGTCTCAGGGTCGGCATAGTCGTTACGGAAAGCCACCTGGTAGTTCCAGTCGGTGGCGTCCATGCCATTAAGGGCCATGCCGGCGTCGTTGAAGGGGTTCTGGAGCATGGAAGCGTTCCAGTAGAGTGTGTCTTCGGGATAAGCCGGATCAATGGTCATCGTGTCACAGGTAAGATAAATGACGCGATTCTTGGTCAGTGTGTAAGATTTGTCGGCATTTCCATCCTGAGCTGAAACACCACCGATGGCAAATGCGCAAAGAAATGCAAGCGTAAAAATTTTCTTCATAAGTTAGTTGTTTAGGTATGGGACGCCAGTAGCCGGCGCCGCCGAATTGTAATTTGGGGACAAAGTTAATAAATAACAAAGAAAAAAGTGCCATTCCTACACAATATTTAAGATAATTTAGCCATCAAGAATCCCTCCCATCCCTCACCTGCTTTGAGGTAAGGGATGGGAGGGAAACAATGGGGAGGAATTCGGAGGTGCAGCCCGATGGAGAAGTGTCGGGAGCAATGGTGCTATGGGGAGCTAATTGAGGTGCTAACAGCCTAATAGCCATTGGTGCCAAACTCGCTGGCATTGGCGATCTGGTCGAGGAACTCCTGTGGTATGGGGCGCACGAGGTGGCGCTGGTTGAACGTGGTGATGAACGGGTTCTTGCCGGCCTCAGTGAGGTATTGTTGATTGAGGCGCCCAGTGCGTTTCAGGTCGTACCATCGCCACTGCTCACCACAAAGCTCACGTGCTCGCTCTTGCAGAATGAAGTCGATGTTCAGTTCTGCAGCCGTGACATCCATCTTGTTGGCATCTGTCGACAGGGCAGCGTGGCGCCGCACGGTGTTCAAATAGCCCAGGGCCTCGCTGAGGTGCTGTCCGCTGATGACAGCGGCCTCAACGGCAACGAGGTAGATGTCGGTGAGGCGCAGGATGGCGATGTCCTGCTCACACTCCTGGTTGGAGTGCAGATAGCGTACACACGAGAACTTCTTCAGCGATGGCTGTAACGAGCGCAGGTTGCTGTTCTTGGCCAATCCACCAATCTTGGCGGTGGGGCCGTCGCCAACCTTGTCCATGTACTGGTTGGGGCCGGCAGCAAGGAACTTCTGCTGTGCGCACCACGCGGAATCGAGGTCCCAATTAGGCGTGAAGCACCCCATAGCGGCATCGTTGCCTTCGAGTTCGAAGACAGCGTCGGTGGCAGTGCCGTTGTCAGCGTAGTAGTTGAAGTTCGTTCCTCGCAGCTCGAGGGCGGTCTTCACATTGCCGGTGATGGTGTAGTTAGAGGGGCGGCGGGTGTTGTAAAGCGACACGTCCTTACCGTACTTGGCCCAGTTGCTCTTCGAGACGACGTGCTGCTTGGTGCCAATGTAATACTTGTAGTAGAAGCTGTCGGCAAAGCGTGTGTCGGGGGTATCCTCACGTGGTTCGAAGCACGTTTGAAGCAAGTAGAGGGTGGGACGCCAGACTGTGGCGTTGGCACGCCCATAGCGCCAGCCGTCGCTGCTGATGCCAAAATCCTGAGCAGCAGAGCCAATGGCCATCTGGTAGTACTGGCGCGTGCGTCCACGGTTCCACCACTCGGGATTGTAGCCATTGACGTGGTCGACAGCTTCGATGAAGAGGTTCTCGAGGTTCGATTTGTTGTTTGCATCGAGCCAGTACTTCGTGCTGCCGCTCTGCGTGGCATCGCTGGCATAGAGCTGACGGCCGTCGATGACCTGCTTGGCGGCAAGCCAGGCAGAGTCGGCACAGGCTTTACGCTCGGCAGAGCCGTCGGGGTAGAGTCGGGTGCGCTGCAGGTAGGCCTTGGCAAGCATGGCCAGTGCGCTCCACTTTGTGGCACGTCCTCGGTCGGCTTGCGTCTCGGGCAGGTTGTCGGCAGCGTACTTCAGGTCGCTGATAATGAGGCGGTAGAAGTCTTCCTCGTTGGCACGCTCGGCGTTTTCCAAGGCACCGGCCTCGGCAATGCTTGAGGTGTTGAGCACGACGCCACCCCAGTTCTCGACGATGTGCCAGTTGGCAAAGGCCCTGAGGAAGTAGGCCTCGGCGGCCTTGGCAGAACGGGAGCCCGCCGGAGAAGCGTCGGGCAGAGCGACAGAAGAAGCGCCGGGAGCGTTAGCATAGTAGATGGCAGTGTTACAGTAGGCGACGGTGCCGTAGAGGGCGTTCCACACCACGCGTACCACACCCGTTGAGGTGTTGAGGTTCTCGTTGTAGTTGGTCAGCTCGCCGTGACTGCCGCTACGGCTCTCGTTCATCCAGAGGTCGGTGCCCATCTCCATGAGGTCGATGCCGTCCATCTTGCCGTAGAGGTAGTAGACGTTCTCGTAGCATGCCTCGACGAGTCCATCGTAGCCTGCCTGGGTGGGATAGACAATCTCTTGATCGAGCGACGAGTAGTTGGTCTCGTCGATGGAACAAGAGGCGAGGGAGGTGAGAAGTGCTAAGTGAAAAGTGAAAAGTGAGGCTGCCGCCATCAGGCCTTTCACAAACTTCTTGTATTTCTTGTCTGTTATCATTTTGGTATTCATCTTTGAGTCTCTTGTCTAAAATGGGAAGTTGATAAGGTGAGGAGGGGCTGTCAGAACGACACGTTCACACCGAAGACGAGGGTCTTGTAAAGGGGAAACTTGTCGCTCGCGTTCGACTCTGGATCCATGCCTTTGAGCAAGCTGTGCTCCTTGGCGAGGATGAAGGGGTTCGTGATGGTAGCATAGAGACGCGTCTTGGTCACTCCGAGCTTCTGCATGGCCATTCGGGGAAGGGTGTAGCCGAGTGTGATGTTCTTAATCTTGAAGAAAGAGCCATCGACGTAGTACATCGACTCCTTCTGGGCGGTGGTCATGGAATAGCCCTGAATAGGCCGCGGATAGGCATTGGTGGGATTGCTCTCTGTCCAGTAGTCATAGCACTCCGGCTGGTTGACATTGCTGATGTAAGAGAGCAACTCGCCATTGATCATCTGTCCCCAGCGCATGTTCATCATGATGCTGAGGTCAAAGTTCTTATACGTAAAGACATTCTGCAGACCGATGGTCCAGTCGGGCGTCTTCGAGCCGAGTATCTGGCGGTCAGTGTTGGCACTCACAACGTAGGGGTTATCACGCGTGTAGTAGACCTGCTGACCGTTCTCGTCGACCTCTCCGGGAATGTAGTAGGCACCCTTGTACTGTCCTTCTACATTGCCATCGTCGTCGAGCGTCTGGTAGGCATAATTAGGATCCCAAACGAGCTGCGGCACGTCGACCTTCACGGTTCCCACTTCGTTGCCCATGCACTTGGCCTGCTCTTCCTCGTTTTTCTGCCAGATGCCCAGTTTCTTGTAGCCGTAGAAGGTATTGACAGGATTATCGAGGAAAAGGTTGAGCGCCACGAGGTTGTCGACGGTGACGTTGTTTCCGAGATTGATTTCCTTGAGTTTCTCAACGTTCTTGGCAAAGGTAAATGTTGTGGCCCACGTAAAGTCGCGGTTGACGATATTTCGGCTGTTGATGGTCAGCTCGATACCACGGTTCTGGATACGAGCGATGTTCGAGGTCTTCTTGTAGGTGGTCTTGGCATTGTAGACGCCAAAAGCCGTAGGCAGCGGCCGGTCGTAGAGCACGTCCTTTGTGTCAGTGGTGTAGAGTTCCAAAGCACCGTCGATGCGCCCGCCCAAGAGTCCGAAGTCTACACCAACGTTCCAGTTGTAGGATTTCTCCCACGTCAGGTCGTAGTTCGTGACATGCTCAGTGAGCTTGTAAGGCGTGACGTCCTGATCGCCCAGAGTGACATGGGTTGCCGACGTCTCAACGAGCTGCAGCGACGAGTATGGCTTAATGCTGGAGTTGCCGGTGATACCGTAGCCCACACGCAGCTTCAAGTTGTCGAGCCACGAACGTGTGCCCTTCATAAACGGCTCGTCGCTGATGCGCCAACCTGCGCTGACGGCAGGGAATGCGTTCCAGCGTTTTTCTTTGTAGAGCACTGACGCACCGTCCCAGCGCACCGAAGCCGAGAGCAGATAGCGCCCCATCATGCTGTAGCTGGCACGCAGGGCATACGACATTTTCGAAGTCTCGGCATAGCTCGTTGTCGTTGTTTTGTTCTTACCGTCGGTGAAGTTATAATAAAGATAGTCGTCGAAGTTGAACTCCTCGTTGTACATCGAGCTGCCCTCGCTACGGCTCTTGCCGTACTCCGTGACGCCAGTGAGCGTGACGTCGTGATGTTGGCCGATGGTAAAGGCATAGTTCAACACGTTCTGCCACGAATAGCCCCAGCCATTGCCGTTGGTGTAGGTTGCCGAACGCTGGTTAGGCGACTGGGAACCGGTAAGCTCCATGTAGGTATTCAGACCGTCCCACACGCCCTGCCGGTTGTTGGACAGCGACGTGTTAATGAGCGACTTCAGCGAGAGCCCCTTCAGCGGCTTTATCTCAACATAAGGGGCAATAGTGATGTGCGTCGACTTCGTATTGTTCTTGTAGGCATAGTCCTGGTCGTCAGCCAAGATGTTGACGTAGGTGTTCATATCGTCGATGGGGTACTGCTTCAGCGTGCCGTCGTCGTTGTAGACCTGTCCCAGAGGAATCTGGGTAAGCGATTTGCTCAGGCGGGTGTTGCGGCGCTCACGGTTCTTGTACGACACCGTCGACTGGAAACCGATGGTGACCATGCTGTTCAGCAGGTAGTTGCTGCCTGCACGGAAGGTGAGTGCGTCGGCCCTGTCGTTACGATAGAGGCCTTTCTCCTGCTGGTAGCCGGCGCTCATGTACGACTGGCTCTTGTCGGTGCCTCCGCGCACAGAGACGTTGTAGTTCTGCTGGACGCCCGTCTGCAGGATTTCGTCGCGCCAGTTCACCCACTCATTATTCTTATAAGCCTGGTAGGCGCCGTCGCTAAGCTTTGCTCCCTGGAAAGCCTTGTAGACAATGTCGTCCTGCTCGTCTTCAGGCATGTACTCGTCACCGGCACGGTAGCCTGCCACGAGGAAGTCAATCCACTGTTGGCCCGACAGCGTGGTGGGATAGCTGGGGAAGGCATTGATACCTACGTAGGCATTGAAGTCGACCTGTGTCTTGCCTTTTACGCCCTGCCGAGTGGTGACGATGACCACGCCGTTGGCACCCTCGGCACCATAGATAGCGGTCGACGAGGCGTCTTTGAGCACTTCGATCGATTCTATATCATTGGGGTTCAAGTTGTCGATGCTGCCGGGAACGCCATCGATGATAAACAAGGGCGAGCAGTCGGCCTGCAGCGAACGATTACCGCGAAGGAGTATCTGCGGTGAGGCACCTGCCTGGCCCGATTCACGGGTAATGTCAAGTCCGGCAATCTTGCCCGACAGACCTTCCATGGCATTGAGCACGGGGGCTTGCTTGATGTCATCGGCCTTTACCTGCGAGATGGCCCCAAGGGCATCGCGCTTCTTCACCGTACCGTAGCCAATGACCAGCACCTCGTCCATCATCTTCGAGTCGGGCTTCATGGCTATCTGCAACGTGCCACTGCCTTTGGCCTGCAGTGTCATGGGCATGTAGCCCACGTAGCTCAGTTCCAGATTGTTCTTGCCACCCATGTCGATGGTGAAGTCGCCGTTCATGTCGGTCACGGTGCCTGCCGTTGAGCCTTTCACCTTGACGGTGACGCCAATCATGGGTTCGCCGAACTCGTCGGTCACATGGCCTTTGACAGTCTTTACCTGCTCGACGGCGGGCGTTGCTGCCTGTTCGGCATGAGCTGTTGAGGGCAACAGCAGCATGGGTAGTGCCGCTGTGGTCAGTATCAGCATGCCGCGGGCCGCCGTTTGAATTGTTGTTTTAAACTTTTTGTTGTTTAGCATAGGAGTTAGGAGTTAGGAATTAGGAGTTAGGAGTTGAGGAGGCGGCAAATATGCCGCACACCCGACAAGGAGGTGGGTGGAGGGGGAAAAGGGGGCGCCGCTCAGTAGAAGCGCTCCAAAAGTGATGTCTGAGCCTTGTCGAAATAGATCTTGGAGGCATCGGTAACAATCAGCACGCGGTCGCTCTGACGCAGGTAGGCCCCATCGAAGTTGAAGTCGGCCTTCACATTTTCACGCTCACCCAAATATTGCAGCGAGCCATCAGCAGGATTCATCAGCCACACGGCCTTCTTCGCGCCAGCAATGGTCGCTAAGTCGACCTGCATGGGTCGTCCGCTATAGTTATAAAGCAGTAGAAAATCGGGGCCACGCAGGGCGATGACACGATCGTACCGCTCACCATTCGGTGAGGTAATGACGCTCTGATCAGCCTCAGCCTCGGTGAAAGGCAGGGCAAGCATGAGCCACTTCAGGTACTTCATCTGCTGGTAGCCAGGATCGTTCATGGCATCCCACCACGCCTTGCCGGCTCCAAACGAGGCCAACACGCCAGGACGCATGAACTGCATGATACTGTTATGGCCATAGGTGTGGCCGAAACAACCGGCGAAGACGGCCCAATAGGCATAACGGCGCACATCGTAGTCCTGCCAGCGGGGCTGTGAGAAGTCGTGCAGACCCTGTGGGATATCCTCATACGACGGTTCGCCGTCGATGACGGGCTTTTGTGGCCCCTTCACTTCACGGCCCTCTATTTGCTCGGCTTTCTCGCCCCAGCTCATGGCCACGTAGCGCCAGTTATCCTCTTCGGTGTTGTCACGAATAGTATAATCACCGTCGCCGTTGCGCTGTCCATAGCGGCGATGCCCACTTTGGAACATGTTGAAGTCAAGCCACTCACGGTCGTTATACCACCAGGCGCTGGTGGTGCGGCCACGCGGATGGAAGGTCATCAGGTGGTTCGGGTCGGCCTTGCGGATAGCCCGTGCGAGCGCTTCCCACGACGCCATGCCCTTATCGCCCATAATGTCGCCTCCAATCATCCAGATGATATTGGGCTTCTTGGCATAGCGCTCACCCAAGAAACGGCCATACTTGGTAGCTTTCTCGGGCGACATCTTTTCAATAAGTGAGCCCCAAATGCAGTCCATGGCAATGTAGATGCCATTAGAAGCTGCCATGTCGACAATGTAGTCGAGGTGGTCCCAGTAACCGTAAAGTGATTTACTATTTGACAATTTACTATTTACGATTTCATCGCTTGTGAACTTCTCGAAGTCGAAGCTCTCGTCGTTGGCGGCCTGGCCGTAGACATTGAAAGTGGGAATGGCATTAAGCACCTGCACCTGCTCAACGTTGTAGCCCTGCTCACGTTCGCAGTTTAGGTAGTACTCCACCTCGTCGCGGTTGAGTCGTTCGGGCATGAGCCATGCAGTGTTGCCAAGCCAGAAGAAGGGCGTGCCGTTCTCGTGGACAAGATAGCGGTGGTTTGCCGATACTTGTAGTTTGCCGTTGGTCCACGGCTTGTAGACTTTTGCAGCTTGAAGGCTGAGTGCCAACAATGCCAGCAGGGTAAGGAGTGTTGTTCGTCGCATGGTGAGTGGTAGGATTAGTTAATGGTGTATTCGCCGCCAACCTTGGTAGGCAGATCGTAGACGTAGGTGATGAGAGCAGTCGGAGAGGTGACAGGATAAGGCTTCGCCGTCTTGAGGCCCTTGCCATTCAGGGGTGTGAACGAGCGTAGACGACATGTGCCGCCGTTGGCCGAGCGGATAACGGCCTTGGCCAGCTGGCCGTCGCGCCACCAAAGGTCGACCTCGAAGCCGCCGCGAGCCTTCAGCCCATGTATAGAGCCATCCTTCCAAGCGGAGGGCAGGGCTGGCAACAGGAACAAACAGCCGTCATGACTTTGGAGCAGCATTTCGGCGATACCGGCTGTGCAGCCAAAGTTACCGTCAATCTGGAATGGCGGGTGGGCGTCGAACATGTTTGGATAGGTGCCACCGCGCTGCTTGACAGTGCCAAAAATGAGGAAAGTGTCGACCGTGAGTGTCAGCTGGTCTTGGATAAGCTTGTAAGCATGCTCGCCATCGAGAAGGCGGGCCCACGAGCAGACCTTCCATCCCATCGACCAGCCGGTGCTGACGTCACCGCGCGCGGTCAGCGAGGTGCGTGCAGCCTGCCACAGCTCTGGGGTGCGGAAGGGCGATATCTGATCGGAGGGATAGAGACCATAGAGGTGTGAGAAATGGCGGTGGTCATCAGCCGGGTCGTCAAGGTCGTCGAGCCACTCCTGAAGCTGTCCCCATCGGCCTATCTGCATCGGCGGCAGACGCTTGAGCTGCTCACGAAGTATCGGCAGCAGGTCATCATCGGCGCCAATAATATCGGCAGCAGCCAGCACGTTACCAAAAAGCTCGGTCAGTATCTGGTTGTCCATCGTCACGCCGGCGTCAAGGGGTGTCGGCCGGCCCTTGCCGCCATGCTCCGGCGACTCACCTGGGCAGATAACGAGCCACCCACGGGTGGGGTGCTCAACCAAGATTTGTGAGCAGAAGCGGGCAGCATCGTGCATGATGGGGTAGACCTCGCGTAGGAAGGCTGTGTCACCCGTAAATAGGTAATGCTCCCATAGATGTCGACAAAGCCAGGCAGCGCCCGTTGGCCACAGCCCACTGGCGGCACGGTCGACGGGGCCTGTGATGCGCCACTGGTCGGTATTGTGATGGAGCACCCACCCGTCGACACCATACATGTCACGAGCTGTCTGGCGTCCCGTCTGACTGATTTCGCGGATAAGGCGAAACAGCGGACCGTTCATCTCGGTGAGATTCGTCACTTCGGCAGGCCAGTAGTTCATCTCGAGATTAATATTCGTAGTGTATTTCGAGTCCCACGACGGCAGCATCTTTTCGTTCCAGATACCCTGCAGATTAGCAGGGTTGATGTTGTCGGGCTGCGATGAGCTGATAAGCAGGTAACGTCCGAACTGGAAATAAGTGGCTACGAGATGGTTATCAGGTTGTGAATGGCCATCGACAGCGAAACGACTGATGCGTTGGTCGGTGGACAGCCCTGGGAACAAGTCGTCGCCCAAATCAAGACGAACGCGGTCATAATAGTGATGATAGAGCTGCAGGTGGCGAGCCTTCAGCTGGTCGTAGCCAAGGGCCATGGCCTGCTGCAGGCGCTCGCGGCTCTGCGTCTCCTCATCGCCCGTGATGTCCTGATAGTCGATGACGTTAGTGCCAATGGACACGTAGAGTGTGACAGTGTCTGCGCCGACAACCGACAGCTGACCGTCGGCAACTGTCACACGACCGCCGTCGGCCTGAGCCGCCAGACGTCCCATGAAGCGAACCTTACCCTTCAGCCCCTCGTGCTTTGCAGTGACGCCATGCAGATAAGCACAGGCTTCGTCACCGTCCAAAGGCAGACTTCCTGTCAGCACGTCGCTATGGGGCGTGGTGAACGAGGCCGTCAGACTGAGCATGGCGGGCTGCGATGCCGTCAGACGCATAACGATGACCTTGCTGCCCAATGGCGCGATGGTCTCACGCTCATATCGCACGCCGCCGACGGTATAGCGGACGATGCTCAGCGCATTGTCGATATCGAGGAGCCGCTCATAGTCGCTGTAGGCAGCATGGCCGGGCAGGGCGACATAGAGGTCGCCGAAGGGCTGGTAGGGCATGCCCATGTTCTGGCCGGCAGCGCCGGGCATCACTTTTTGGTCAGCCAAGTCACGAGCTTCCTTATAGCGGCCTTCGAAGATGAGCTGGCGTACCTTTGGCAATGCCTCTTTCGCCTGAGGGTTGACCACCTGATTCGGTTGGCCGGCCCAGATGGTCTCCTCGTTCAGCTGAATGCGTTCCACGGCTGGTGTACCGAATACCATGCCGCCCATAGTGCCATTACCGATGGGCAGCGCCTGAGTCCATGTCTGTGCAGGATGGTTGTACCACAGGAGGTGAGGCGAGGCGCTGGTGCTTATGCACAAGCTGGGAAAGAGCGTGAATAGTGCTATGGTTAGAAGCCTAGCGCTTCTACTGTTCATCGTTGTTGTCATGTCGTTATTTCAATATCGTTTGCATGGTTTTTTCTGGTTCGATGGTAACTTTCGCCTCGTCAATCATGGTGCGGTCGAGACCGAATATGTCGGCAAAAAAGTCGTAGACGGCCTGACGCTTCGAGGGGCCGAAATCGTGACGCTCATTGGGGAGGTGGACATTGCGCACCTGGTTTTCTGCATCGTAGAACCCGAAGATGCGACGAATGAAGGGCAGCTCCAGTTCGGGAGTGGTCGAGGTCCAGTCGCCCCCATCGCTGACGAGTAGCAGGGGACGCGGGGCGATGATGGCCGCCAACTCCGCCTCACAAGTACCACCACCGGCCAGTTGCACGGGCATGCCACTCTCACAGGGACAGCCGCCATCGAAGTGTGATGCGACATGCACGACAGGTGCCGAAGCAGTAATACGGCTATCGAGCAGCGTGAGGAGCACGGTGTGCGTGCCGCCGCCACTGCCACCATTGGCAGCAATGCGGGTGGTGTCAATGTCTTTACGATTGTTGACCATCCAATCGAGCAGCTTCAGTCCGCAGGCTGCCTGGAAGATATGGGCACGGGGGGAATGGTGGTCACCGACTTCAGCTTTCGACTGGCTGTAGCCGTAGAGATCGAAGTCGACGCATACTGCACCCATACGTGCCAAGGTGGCCAAGCGCTGTTGCTCATCATCACGGTAGCGCGAGGGCCAATGGCCATCGGGACAAATGATCAGGGGCGAGAGCCTCCCATGTCCTTTCTTACGGAGCGGCGAATAGATGGTTCCGAAGACGTGCTCTCCAGGTGTCAGTTCCAAGCAGATGTTCTGAGTGGTGTAGCCGTCGTGACGCCGAATCTTAGAAAGAACAGCTGGGACATCCTTCACGCATGAGTCGAGGAACTGGTCAATCTCTAACCGCTCGCGTACCTCTTTTAATAAGATACTCCGACGCTGTTCCCATGCTGTTCTGTCAGTATACTTCGCTGAAAGGTAGTCGAGCATCTGGCGCCCCTCATCTTCGTGGCGACGCGGATATTCGTAAAGCTTGATTTTGTAGAGGTTGCCATTCTGCTTCCACCAGTTCCAGTCGTAGTGTTTACAGATATTGTCGAGCGTCTGCTCCAAAGAATAGGGACGTACGCGGAAGTCGGCATAGGGCAGCATGACGCCCACAGTGTCGACATTGGCATCGAACTTGAACTTTACGCCAAACCTCTTGGCGACGTCCAGCATGATGTCGTGGACAGGGCGTGCGTAGCGTGTCTCGTAGGTCTGTGCCGAGACTTTTGCAGTGAGCAGTAGGAGGGTGATGAAGAGGAATCGTTTCATTTGTATTTCAGTTGTCCTAAGTCATTACGATGAGCCACCGTCTTACCATTGACCATCAGCGTGAGACCCTGTCCCTGATGATAGTGCTGGCCGTTGCGGTCCCAGATGATGGTGAGCATCTGTCCGCGGTAAAGGATACCGTCGAGACAGAAGTAATCCCAACTGTCGGCGGGTATTAACGGATTGACCACAATACTGCCGTCGGCCTGCGGACGCAGACCAGCCAAACCTGTAATCACGAGGTCGGCAAAGGTGGAGTGGTTGTAATAGCGCGAGCGTTCGCGGTCGCCCATCAGCCAGTAGCCGGTCGTCTCGTCGAGATATTCGCCGATATAAGGTTTGCCGCGCATGTGCTGCGACTGGGCGTAAAGGTTCATCTGTTTGAAGAAGATGGATGAATCGATGCCGGAAACGGTGGTTCCGTCATTCAGGTAATTGGCCAGGGCTGTCAGTGTCTGACTGGTGGCAAAGGGCCAGATGGCTCCGTCCCACTCGCATTTGCCGAAACCGTGTGAGCGGAACAGCGGATGACGGCGCTCGGCGGTGGTCAGTCCGTAGGGGGCGCTGAATCCTTTTTCGTCGGTCAGCTGTTTC
>JAFPZD010000253.1 GCA_017417465.1 Prevotella sp.
GATGCACATTGACCACTTCTCCACCCCATGAGCGACGGCGCAGGCGCACCTCTACACCCGGGTCTGCCACCAGGTAGGGCTGGGTAATCTCGCTCTGGATGCACTCCGGCAGCTCACCGGTCAGTTCGACGATATACTGGCGCTCCTCAGTGTCAGGCTGCGGTAGTCCGAGAACGTTCGATATCTCCAGTATCACGCGATTGAGCTTCGTGTCAAAGTCGTCGTGGTTGTTAATCACCCTCAGGTGCGGATGTCCCGTCCAGGCCTTGTTCACCTTCTTGTCCAAGTCACGGGCCAGCTTCAGGCCCTCCTCGTTGGCCTGTTCGTAGCGGTTGCTGTTATTGGCGGTGGTGTAATACTGCTCAGCTCCGTCGGCAGCACTCACCAGGTGCAGCACGGCATCATAGCGCTCACGCAGCTCATTGGTCGACGTGCCGCATTTGCCCGTAATGTCCAGCCACATGTCGGGGGCAATATATGCTGAGATGTCCAGCGTACCACGGTCGCACACCACGAAGGCAGGCTTCGTACAGGTCTCCGCCAGTCGCATAAAGGAGTCCTCCAGCGCCAGCTGTGTCTCCAGGATGGCTTTCTCACCCTCGTAGTAGAGCTTGGGGTTGGGCGTCAGGTAGCTCCAGCCGCCCTGACTGTACATGGTGGGAACTTCGGGTACGGTAAACACCTTGAAACCCAGATTCGAGAAATGCTCGATAATGCGCACCAGTGCCGTGGTCTTGCCGGCACAGGGACCGCCTGTCAGTACGATTCGTTTAACGTTACTCATAATGGTTTTGTAGTATTGCGGGTACAAAATTACTAAAAAGTGAGCAAAATACCAAATAAATTTGGTTATATTCAGAAAAAGCACTAATTTTGTCGCTCAAAAGGAAGTAAGAATCATAACTTTTTATCAATTATATATGAATATCGCAATTGTTGGAACAGGATACGTTGGCCTCGTCAGCGGCACATGCTTTGCCGAGATGGGAGCCCACGTCACATGTGTCGACGTCGACACGCAGAAGATTGAGAAACTCAAAAACGGCATCATGCCCATCTACGAACCTGGACTGGAAGAACTCGTCAAGCGTAATGTCGAGTACGGTCGTCTGCAGTTTACCACCGACCTCACCAGCGTGCTGGACGACGTCGAGGTGGTGTTCTCGGCGGTGGGCACACCTCCCGACGAGGACGGCTCTGCCGACCTGCAATATGTGTTGGCCGTGGCGCGTCAGTTCGGACGGTCTATCAACAAATACACCATCCTCGTCACCAAGTCCACCGTCCCTGTAGGTACGGCCCAGAAGGTCAAGGCCGCCATTCAGGAGGAGCTCGACAAGCGTGGCGTGCAGGTGCCGTTCGATGTCGCCTCCAACCCCGAGTTCCTCAAGGAGGGCGCTGCCATCAAGGACTTTATGTCCCCCGACCGTGTCGTGGTGGGTACGGAGTCCGAGAAGGCCAAGGAAGTGATGACCAGGCTGTACAAGCCGTTCCTCATCAACAACTTCCGCGTCATCTTCATGGACATCCCCTCTGCCGAGATGACCAAGTATGCCGCCAATGCCATGCTGGCCACGCGCATCTCGTTCATGAACGACATCGCCAACCTCTGCGAGCGTGTCGGCGCCAATGTGGACAGCGTTCGCAAGGGCATTGGCACGGATGCCCGCATCGGCACCAAGTTCCTCTATGCCGGCTGCGGCTATGGCGGCAGCTGCTTCCCCAAGGATGTCAAGGCGCTGGTGCATACCGGTCTCGACAATGGCTACCACATGGAAGTCATCGAGGCCGTAGAGCGTGTCAACGAGCGTCAGAAGAGCATCGTCTACGACAAGATTGTCAAGATGGCGGGTAGCGTCAAGGGCAAGGCCATTGCCATCATCGGACTCTCCTTCAAGCCCGAGACTGACGACATGCGTGAGGCCCCTGCCCTCGTGGTCATCGACCGTCTGCTGAAGGATGGTGCCACCGTGCGTGTCTTCGACCCCATCGCCATGGAGGAGTGCAAGCGCCGCATTGGCGACAGCGTCACCTACTGCAAGAATATGTACGACGCTGCCGACGGTGCCGACGTCTTCGCCCTCATGACCGAGTGGCGCCAGTTCCGTCTGCCCTCGTGGAATGTCATCAAGAAATGTATGACGGGCAATATCGTGGTCGACGGCCGCAATATCTACGACCGTCAGGAGCTGGAGGCTATGGGCTTTGCCTATACCCGCATCGGCGAGAAGTAATCAGCAAGAAAACGAGCAACAACTATGAAAAGAACGATTGTGATGATGGCATTGACAGCCACGACGCTGGCAGCAACGGCACAGCGCATGCAATATCCTCAAGCCGTCAAGGACGGCACCATAGACGAATACTTCGGCGTGAAGGTCAGCGACCCCTATCGCTGGCTGGAGAACGACACCTCGGCACAGACTGCCGCCTGGGTGGAGGCCGAAAACAAGGTGACGAGCGAATACCTCGCTCGCATCCCCTTCCGTCAGAAGCTACAACAGCGACTGACCGAACTCGCCAACTACGAGAAAATCGGAGCACCCCGCAAGCGTCACGGCAAGTGGTACTTCTATAAGAACGACGGCTTGCAGAATCAGTATGTGCTCTACCAGATGGACTCGCTGGGCGCAGAGCCTCGAGTGTTCCTCGACCCCAACACGCTGTCCTCAGACGGCACCGTGGCCCTGAAAGGCACCTACTTCTCGCACGACGGCAAATACTGTGCCTATAGCATTTCCCGCTCGGGCAGCGACTGGGAGGAGTTCGACGTCATCGACATGAAGACGGGCAAGCTGACAGGCGACCACATCGACTGGGCGAAGTTCTCTGGGGCTGCATGGCATGGCAACGGCTTCTACTATTCGGCCTACGACCGTCCGACGGAGGGTAAGGAGTTCTCGAATGTCAATGCCGGCCACAAAATCTACTATCACCGCATGGGAACACCCCAGTCGGCCGACATCCTGTTCTATCAGAATCCCTCCAAGCCCAAATGCTTCTACGAAGTCAGCGTCAACGAGGAGGAGACCATCATGTATCTCTACGAGGCTGGTGCCGGTGCCGGCAACAACCTCTTCGTGCGTGACCTGCGCCAGCCGGACAGCCAGTTCATCCAGCTTACCGACAACATGGACTATCAGTATGCGCCCATCTATAATGACGGCGACAAGATATACATTTTTACCAACTACCAGGCACCCAGAGGTCGCATCATGACTGCTGACATCCGCCAGCCTGGACTCAACGACTGGCAGGTGCTCATCCCCGAGCAGAAGGACGTGCTCAACGGTGTCGATGTCATCAACCGCCAGCTGATTCTGACCTATTCGCAGGATGCTTGCGACCACGCCTTCGTCTATGGTCTTGATGGCAGGTGTCGCCACGAGGTGCAGCTGCCCATGGTGGGTAGCGTAGGCTTTACGGGCGACAAGAAGGGCGAGGAGTGCTTCTATACCTTCACCTCGTTCACCATGCCCGGCACCATCTACCGCTACGACATGGCGACCAACGAAAGCACCCTCTATGCCCAGCCCAACATCAAGTTCCGCCAGCAGGACTACGAGAGCCGCCAGCTCTTCTTCAACAGCAAGGACGGCACGCGCGTGCCTATGTTCATTACCTATAAGAAGGGTCTGAAGCGCAACGGCAAGAATCCAGTATACCTCTACGGCTATGGCGGCTTCAACATTTCGCTGGGTCCGGGCTTCTCGGCCATGCGCATCCCCTTCCTCGAGCAGGGCGGCATCTATGCCCAGGTCAACCTGCGCGGTGGCAGCGAGTATGGTGAGGAGTGGCATCTGGCAGGCACGAAGCTGCAGAAGCAGAACGTCTTCGACGACTTCATCGCCGCTGCCGAACACCTCATCAGCGAGGGCTACACCTCTAAGGAGAAGCTGGCAATCGTTGGCGGCTCCAATGGCGGACTGCTCGTCGGAGCCTGCATGGCACAGCGTCCCGACCTCTTCCGTGTCGCCATTCCCGAGGTGGGCGTCATGGACATGCTGCGCTATCATAAGTTCACCATCGGCTGGAACTGGGCCTCAGACTACGGCACCAGCGAGGACTCCAAGGAGATGTTCGAATATCTGCTGGGCTATTCGCCCCTGCACAACCTTCGTCCGGGTGTCGCCTACCCTGCCACCCTCGTCACCACTGCCGACCACGACGACCGTGTAGTGCCAGCCCACTCGTTCAAGTTTGC
>JAFPZD010000254.1 GCA_017417465.1 Prevotella sp.
GTCGTGCGTCAGCTTGAACTCCACATGACGGGTCTCGCCCTTCGGAATCATCACACGGCGGAAAGCCTTCAGCTGCTTCAATGGTTGCACCGTCGATGCCACTTCGTCGTGAATGTAGAGCTGCACCACCTCCTCGCCATCCATCTGACCTGTGTTGGTGACGTCGCAGGCAACGGTCACATCAGCCCCAAGTGACTGAGTCGTCAGATTGCTATATTTAAATGTGGTGTAGCTCAGGCCGTAGCCGAAGGGATAGAGGGGACGGGCCGACATCTCGATATAATCGTGGGGACGCGGGGCACGCTTGTTATAGTACACAGGCAGCTGACCGACGTTGGCAGGTACCGAGACGGGCAGTCTGCCTGCAGGATTGTAGTCGCCTAAGAGCACATCGGCAATGGCTGTGCCACCTTCCTGACCTGGATAGTAAGCAGTGAGCAGGGCATCAGCGTTCTCGGCAGCCCAGGTCTTGTCGAGCGGACGGCCTTCGATGTAGACTACCACGAGTGGCTTGCCTGTTTTCTTCAGATCCTTCAGTAGTAGTTCCTGATAGCCCAGCAGCGAGAGCGTGGCACGGTCGAAGCCTTCACCGCAATCCATATCGGAGAGCGTCTTGGCATCGGTCACGGCAGCGCCGGTTTCTTTATAGCTTGTCTTGAAGTCGCGGGCACTCGAACCACCCACCACCGCTACGACGACATCGGCCGTGCGAGCAGCTACTACAGCCTCAGCAATGTTGTTCTCCGTCGTGTCACGAACAGCACAGCCCTTGAAGTAGTCAACAGTTACTTTGTTACTTTGTTCCCTTGTTACTTTGTCTTTGATGGCTTCGAGAACAGTCTGGATGTTGTCATCATCCTGGGGAGCCGTGTAGTCGCCCAACTGGTTGTACTGATTGTCGGCATTCGGTCCGACAACGAGAATCTTTTTTGTAGCGTTCCCGGAGAGAGGCAGCACACCATTGTTTTTCAATAATGTGATGCTAGCACGGGCGGCATCGAGCGCTACCTGTTTGTTCTCCGTCGTGCGAACCGCCGCTGTAGCTTTGGTGTCGACATACGGATTGTCGAACAGCCCCATCTCGAACTTCAGACGCAAGATGCGTTCACAAGCACGGTCTATATATTCCTCACTGACCATTCCCTTGCGCACCGCATCCACCAGCTTTCCATAGGCATTAGCACCCAGGTCGGCATCAACACCAGCCTTGAGTGCCATCACACCAGCCTCCTGCGGGTCGCGGGCCACATGCATCTGTGCGATGCCATCGATACTGAAGAGGTCGCTTACAACGAATCCACGGAATCCCCACTGGTCGTGCAGCACATCGGTCAGCAGGTAATCGTTGCTCGTGCAGGGAATGCCATCGCACGAGTTATAGCTGGTCATCACCGATAGTGCTCCTGCCTCAATCGCCTTTTTGAAGGGCGGCAGGAAGTGCTGGTGCAGCTCCATCGGGCCAAGCACGGTTTGGTTGCCGTTCTGGCCTCCTTCCGTAGTGCCATAGGCGATGAAGTGTTTCAACGTGGCAAGTGTGGAGTAAGGTTTCGAGAGATCGCCACCACCGACACCACGCACCATCGCAGCACCCAGCTCACCCGTGAGCACAGGGTCCTCGCCATACGACTCTTCCACTCGCGACCAACGGGGATCGCGTGAGAGGTCGAGCACGGGGCCATAGCTGATGTGGCCACCCTGCAGGCGTATCTCCTTACCGATGACGTTGCCGACACGCTCTACGAGTTCTGGCGACCACGTGGCAGCCAGTCCGAAGCCCGTCGGAAACACCGTGGTGCCAATCGCCATGTGGCCATGCGGGGCCTCCTCAGCCAAGAACAAGGGAATGCCCAGCCGCGTGTTCTCCTTCACATACTTCTGCAGTGCATTGCCCGCCATCGCTGCCAACTCGGGAGTGAGTCCGTTCTCGAGCGATTTCTGTGTCCACGGATCGGCACGGAACGTTCCCCAAAGCATCCCGATATTA
>JAFPZD010000033.1 GCA_017417465.1 Prevotella sp.
AGGTGTCGGCACTGCTCGGACGTATGCCGAGTGCCGTGGGCTACCAGCCGACACTGGCCTCGGAGATGGGTACGATGCAGGAAAGAATCACTTCAACGAAGAAGGGGTCAATCACCTCTGTGCAAGCCGTTTACGTGCCTGCCGACGACCTCACCGACCCTGCTCCAGCCACCACGTTCACACACCTCGATGCCACGACGGTGCTCGACCGTAAGATTGCTGAGCTGGGTATCTATCCTGCCGTCGACCCGCTGGGCTCCACGTCGCGAATCCTCGACCCGCTGATCGTGGGCAAGGCACACTACGACTGCGCACAGCGCGTGAAGGAGATACTGCAGCGCTACAAGGAGCTGCAGGACATCATTGCCATCCTTGGTATGGACGAACTCTCAGACGAGGACAAGCTGACGGTGAACCGTGCACGTCGCGTGCAACGCTTCCTCAGCCAGCCCTTCGCCGTGGCTTCACAGTTCACGGGTCTGCCTGGCGTCATGGTCTCTATCGACGACACCATCAAGGGCTTCAACGCCATCCTCGACGGCGAGGTTGACGACCTGCCTGAGCAGGCCTTCCTTAACGTTGGTACCATCGACGAGGCCAAGGAGAAGGCAAAGAAGCTGCTTGAGGCTGCTAAAGGGTGATGTGATTTACAATTTGACGATTTACAATTTACAAATGATTTCTCAATTTCGTTGATTTCTCAATTTCGTGTACGCGGGGTGAATTTTAAAATTACCAAATCGTCAAATAAATTGTAAATCGTAAATCGATAAATGGTAAATTAAATCTAACAGGATGTTAAAGTTAAAGATAGTATCGCCCGAAAGGGTGGAGTTTGAAGGCGAGGTGGAGAGCGTGAAGGTGCCTGGCGCAATGGGCAACTTCGAGATTCTGCAGAACCACGCGCCCATCATCTCTTCACTGCAGAAAGGTGTCGTGGAGTACGACGGCAAGCAGCTGGCCGTGACAGGTGGCTTCGTTGCCGTGCAGAAAAACGAGGTGTCGGTTTGTGTAGAAGTGGAAAGTTGAAGATTGAAAATCGATATTGAAGGTTGGAAATCGAAATCTTTTCCCTCGCTCTGCTGATGACGTTGCTGGGTGCAGCCTATGTGAAGGGTTACGACCTCGTCAAGAAGAAGTCGCCTGAGCATCTGCCCCACTTCTACCTCATCATGGCAACCATACGCATGCTGCTCGTCCTCACGGTCGTAGGCATCTATGCGCTGTTCTCCCACAGCAGGGCAGACACCATCCATTTCGCCCTGATAGGCATAGGCATGTACGTGGTGATGATGGTGATAACACTCTCGCTAAGACATTGAAGGTCGGTGTGAAAACACCAAGATTGAAAACTGGCTGCGCTATGCGCGCTATGAACTTTGAATTATGAATTTTGAACTGAAAAAACTGCTCTTTATGGCGATGGTGCTGCTGGCACTGACACCAGGAGCGTGGGCAGCGGATTTCTCGGCCAAGGAGGTGGTGCTCGAGCACATCAAGGACTCGCACGAGTGGCACGTCTGGGGCGAGGGCGAGAACAGCATCGTCATTCACCTGCCTGTCATCGTCAACAGCTCGTCGGGCTGGCACGTGTTCTGCTCCTCGCAGTTCGAGCACCATGCCGATGTCAGCGGCTTGCGTCAGGGCCCTTATGGCCTTGCCATCGCCACTGAGGGCGACCATGCTGGTAAGATTGTGGAGAACGGCGAGCCCGTGCTCGACCTCTCGATCACGAAAACCGTGGCCGTGATGTTCATCAACGTGGCCATCCTGCTCTGCTGCATCCTGTTCAGCGCCCGCTGGTACAAGAAGCGCACGGCTCAGGATCAGGCTCCTGGCGGCTTTGTCGGCTTCATCGAGATGATGGTGATGTACGTGGTCGACGAGATTATCAAGCCAGGCGTTGGCAAGGGCTACGAGAAGTACGTGCCCTACCTGCTCACCTGCTTCTTCTTCATTTTTACGTGCAACGTGATGGGACTCATCCCGTTCCCGCCAGGCTCTGGCAACGTGACGGGCAACATCGCCGTGACGTTCTTCCTGGCCCTCTGCACGTTCATCATCGTGCAGTTCTCAGGCAACAAGCACTACTGGAAGGACATCTTCTGGCCCGATGTGCCTACGTGGCTGAAGGCACCCATCCCCATCATTCCCGTCATCGAGTTCGTGGGCATTTTCACAAAGCCCTTCGCACTGATGATTCGACTCTTTGCCAACATGATGGCTGGACATGCCATTGCCGTGGCCATCACCTGCATCATCTTCCTCGTGGCAGCGCAGGCTGTTGCCGTACAGGTGTCGATGTCGGCCTTGAGCGTCATTATGAGCATCTTCATGATGTGTCTCGAGTGCCTGGTGTGCTTCATCCAGGCCATGGTGTTCACCATGCTCTCAGCAGTGTTCATCGGCCTCGCCAGGGTGGAGCCTGAACATGAGTGAGAAAAAAAGTAAAAAACGTAAGAAAGTAAAATATTAACAATTTAAACATTAAACAATTATGATTACAACTTTATTGGCAATCGAAGGTGTTGCAAAGTTAGGCGCCGCTGTTGGCGCAGGTCTCGCAGCTATTGGCGCAGGTCTTGGTATTGGTAAGATTGGTGGCTCGGCCATGGACGCAATGGCACGCCAGCCGGAAGTGATGAGCAAGCTGTTTACGAACATGATCGTGGCCGCCGCTCTGATTGAGGGTGTCGCCCTGTTCGCAGCCGTGATCGCATTCCTCTGCATCTAATTGAAGGAGTTGTGGAGTAAGGAGACGAGGAGGTATAGTAGAATACCTGTTCTCCCTTTCATTCCACAGTTAATGAGTAGTAAAACATGGAGAAACAGGACAAGGATGCGGTATAGGTAACCTACTTTACCTCCTCCGCTCGGCTTTGCCGCTTCGCTCTGCGAAGAACTCCTCAACTCCTCATCTCCTAAACATCAGCATTATGGATTTATTGATTCCAAGTACTGGCCTGTTGTTCTGGATGACCATCACGTTCCTCGTGGTGCTATTCCTGCTATGGAAGTTCGGCTTTCCTGTCATCACTAACATGGTGGCAGAGCGCAAGGCTTTCATCGACGACTCACTGCGCAAGGCCCACGAGGCTAACGAGCGCCTGGCCAATATACAGAAAGAAGGTGAATCCATCCTTCAGGAGGCACGCGAGAAGCAGGCTCAGATTCTAAAAGAGGCTGCTGAGACGCGCGATGCCATCGTAGAGAAAGCACAGGACAAGGCCCGTCAGGAGGGCGCCCGCCTGCTCGATGATGCCAAGGCAGAGATTGAGCAGGAAAAGAAGGCCGCCATTGCCGACATCCGCAGGCAAGTAGCTACGCTGAGCGTCGAGATTGCCGAGAAGGTTCTCAAGCAGAACCTGCAGGGCGACAGGGCCCAGATGGATCTCATCAACCGTATGCTGGATGATGCTTCGCTTAAAAAGTAACCACAGGAACGTATGGATATAGGAGTCATCTCTGTTCGCTATGCCAGGGCACTGCTAAAGAGTGCCACTGACGCAAAGCTCGAGGACGGCGTGTATCGCGAGATGCAGCTCTTGGCAAAGAGCTACGTCGACGTGCCGCAGCTTCGGCAGACTGTTGACAATCCGATGCTCTCGAAGGATAAGAAGGAGATGCTGCTGCTGACCGCTGTAGGCGGCAGTGAGGCCTCTCCGCTGACCAAGGCTTTCATCGGCCTCGTGCTGAAGGAAGATCGCGAGAACATGATTCAGTTCATGGCTAATTCCTACGTCACCCTCTACCGTAAGCAGAAGAACGTCATCCGTGGAAAACTCACCACCGCCGTGGCCGTCACTCCTGAAACGGAGCAGAAGATGCGCCAGATGGTGGAGAGCCGCACTAAAGGTACTGTGGAGTTCGAGTCCGAGGTGAACCCTGACATCATCGGTGGCTTCATCCTCGAGTATGACACCTACCGCATGGATGGCAGTGTCAAGTCGAAGCTCAACGCGATACTCACACAGCTAAAGAAGTAAATTATGCATTATGCATTATTAATCATGAATTAAAAATATGTCAGATAAGATCAAACCAAGCGAAGTCAGTCTGGTGCTGCTCGAACAGCTGAAGGGTATCTCCGACGGCGCACAGTTCGACGAGGTGGGTACCGTCCTGCAGGTTTCCGACGGCGTGGCACGCATCTACGGCCTGCGCAATGCGGAGGCCAACGAGCTGCTGGAGTTCGAGAACGGCACCATGGCCATCGTGATGAACCTTGAGGAGGATAACGTCGGCTGCGTGCTCCTCGGCACCACCTCGGGCATCAAGGAGGGCATGTTCGTCAAGCGCACCCGTCGCATCGCTTCCATCCGTGTCAACGATAACATGCTGGGGCGTGTTATCAACCCGCTGGGACAGGCTATCGACGGCCGTGGCGACATCGACCTCAAGGGTGCTTTCGAGATGCCCCTCGACCGCAAGGCCCCTGGCGTCATCTATCGTCAGCCCGTGAAGGAGCCTCTGCAGACAGGCCTCAAGGCCATCGACTCGATGATCCCCATCGGCCGTGGACAGCGTGAGCTCATCATTGGCGACCGCCAGACGGGTAAGACCGCCATTGCCGTTGACACCATCATCAACCAGAAGAGCTTCTACGAGGCTGGAAAGCCCGTCTACTGCATCTATGTGGCCATTGGCCAGAAAGCCAGCACCGTGGCCACCCTCGTGCAGACGCTGAAGGAGCATGGCGCCATGCCCTACACCATCGTTGTGGCTGCCACCGCTGCCGACCCTGCCGCCATGCAGTACTATGCTCCCTTTGCTGGAGCCGCCATTGGCGAATATTTCCGTGACCGCGGACTGCCCGCACTCGTGGTCTACGACGACTTGTCGAAGCAAGCCGTCGCCTACCGTGAGGTGTCGCTCATCCTGCGCCGCCCCTCAGGCCGTGAGGCCTATCCTGGCGACGTGTTCTACCTCCACAGCCGTCTGCTGGAGCGTGCTGCCAAGATGAACGAGCAGCAGGAGGTGGCTGAGCAGATGAACGACCTGCCTGAGTGCATGAAGGGCCATGTGCGTGGTGGTGGCTCGCTCACCGCCCTGCCCATCATCGAGACGCAGGCTGGCGACGTGTCGGCCTACATCCCCACGAACGTCATCTCAATCACAGACGGTCAGATATTCCTCGAGAGCGACCTCTTCAACCAGGGCTTCCGTCCTGCCATCAACGTGGGTATCTCAGTCTCGCGTGTAGGTGGATCGGCACAGATCAAGTCGATGAAGAAGGTGGCTGGAACACTGAAGATCGACCAGGCTCAGTATCGTGAGCTGGAGGCCTTCTCGAAGTTCTCCTCCGACATGGACGCCGTGACGGCCATGACGCTCGACCGCGGCCGTAAGAACAACCAGCTGCTCATTCAGCCACAGTACAGCCCCATGCCCGTCGGCGAGCAGGTGGCCATCCTCTACTGTGGTGTACATGGCCTGATGCGCGAGGTGCCCATCGACAAGGTGCGCCAGTGCCAGACGCAGTTCCTCGACAAGCTGCGCAGCACGGCTCCTGAGGTCATCGAAACCCTCGCAGCAGGCAAGATTGACGATGAGACCACTGGCAAGATCGAAGCCATCATGGCCGACATCGCTGGGACGTATCGTTAACCCCCAAATTCAGGGGGCTGGGGGTCTGAACAGGCGCAGGCTCCTTTAACTAAGTATCATAAATGGGTCTGATGCTCGCTTGTTCAGACCCCCCAACCCCCTGACTTAGGGGGCTTAGATATGCCAAGTTTAAAAGAGATCAAAGGCCGCATAGCCTCTGTCAACAGCACGCGCAAGATAACATCTGCCATGAAGATGGTGGCCAGCTCGAAGCTCCACCATGCGCAGGTGGCTATCCAGAACATGCTGCCCTACGAGACGATGCTCGAGCATATTCTCAAGTCGTTCCTCGCTGCAGAGGCCGAGGCGCAGACCATCTACGACCAGGAGCGCCCTGTCAAGCGCGTGGCACTGGTGGTCTTCAGCAGCAACTCGTCGCTCTGTGGCGGATTCAACGCCAACGTCATTCGAATGATGACAAATGCCGTGAAGGAGCTGTCAGAACACTTGGGACAAGAGAATGTCGAGATCTATCCTATTGGCCGCAAGGTGGCAGAGAAAGCCCGCAAACTGGGATACACCGTCTGTGGAGAGCGCAACGCACTGGTCGACCACCCGAAGGTGCAGGACTGCATCGAACTGGCCATGGAGCTGGGACGACGCTTTGCCAATGGCGAGCTCGACCGTGTGGAGCTGATCTACCACCACTTCAAGAGTGCTGGCTCGCAGATCCTCACGCACAAGACCTTCCTGCCCATCGACATCGAGAGCGAGCTCGAGCGCGACCATGAGCGCGACCTTACTTCGAACGTGGTGACCAAGAAAGCTCAGGACTACTTGAAGAAGAAGGGCCGCAAGCATGAGGTACAGCGTGACGAGGTGAAACCCCTTAACGACAACTTCATCGTTGAACCTGACATGAAGACCGTGCTCACACAGCTCATCCCAAAGATGGGACATCTAATGCTCTACACAGCCTTGCTCGACAGTGTCGCCTCAGAGCATGCAGCACGCATGGTGGCTATGCAGACGGCAACCGACAATGCCGATGAACTGTTGCGTCAGCTGAACCTGCAGTACAACAAGTCGCGACAGCAGGCTATCACAAGCGAGCTGCTCGACATCGTTGGCGGATCGGTCAACAACTAACTGAGAACGGCTACACGCCCAAGTCCAACCACAAAGCCTCTCCCTATTTGGTTAAGGGGAGGCTTTGTCGTTTGTCTGCCTCGCTCGCACCAGGTCTGCAGCGGAGAAGTTAGACCTGCAACGAAAAAGTTAGCCCTGAAACGGAAGTGGTTGCCCTGCAGTGGAAGTTGTAACTTATCCCCCTCCTACAGGCGATTTTTGTCCTTAAGCGGACAAAATCTTCAAGTTAGGGGAGGTCTCTTCTGCCATCAATAAACACACCTACTGCCGCTGGCTGACGCGAATCTCACTCACCACGACACCAGGGTCGAGCAGGCTGACGCGCAGCTTCACGCTCCTTGCCTGTCCGAGGGCCTTGGCGTCATAGTCGATGGCAGCGTCGTTGTACCCCTGCAACACCGTGCTGTTCCACTTGCCTTTCGTGGCCACCGTCTTCAGCGATCTGACCGTTGGGGCTTGCGAATCCACGCCGCCAGCGCCATCGTTGATAGCCAAGGCCACGCGCAGGTCGTAGGTGGTGTTGATGGGGAAGTTCGACAGGCAGCGCACCTCGATGTGGTTCTTTCCTGCCTTGACGGGCACGTCGTACTCCACGTAGGACGCCTCGCTGATGCCCTCGCCGTTATAGGCTGTCATCTCAAGGGGCCACACCGTGAGGCTGGCGCCGCTGATGCCCAGCCCGTCGATGGCCTTCACCTTTGCACTCTTTGCTGTGCAGGCGGTGGCAGGGATGATGGTTACGTCGTCCTTGGCGAGGGGTGCCTCCTCATCGCTGACGTCCGCCGCTGTCGCCGTCTGTGGCATCGCCTTAAGGTGGGCGTGGTCGCGTGGGTGGTAGTTCATCATGCCCTTCCATTTGCCATCGGCTATGGCGTTGTTGTAGTGGTCGGTCAGCTGTTCTATCGTGCTGAAGGCCTTGCGTGCCTCCTCTGCATAGCTCAGTGCCTGTTCGCGATGCCCCAGCTTGGCCAGCTCGATGCTCTGTGCAGCACGGAAGATTTTCACGTTCTGGCAGTAGGCACCCTTCACAGGATACTCGATGAGCTGGAAGAAGGCGTCCTGCAGCTCAGCGGGAATGTGGGCCTTCACTTTGTCCACCTGCTGAACGATGGCTGCATAGGCGTTGATGCGGCTGTCCTTGTCGGCGTTGGTGTACTTAATCATGTGGACGTGTTCAGGCTTGCCGCCAGCTGCCAGCTGGTAGTAGTCGCGCTTGATGGCGGCAATCTCGTCGGCGTAGGCCTCGCCAAACGTTTTGGCTGCCCAGTGACGGTTGTAGTCGATGGCGCGCTCAGGCGTCCACGCGTCGATGTCCCATGCCAGGTCCATGCAGAACTCCAACTCCATCTCAGCGGGCTTGATGTCGCCAACGTTGATGACCCACAACGTGCGGATGCCCTGATCGTAGGCACGCGACAGCTCATAGCTTATCAGTGTGGGCGAGTGGGAGGCTATCCAGAGGTAGTCGGCAGGCGTGCCCCAGTACGACACGTGGTAGTAGATGCCGTTGCCGCCAGAACGGGCTTGCTCAGCAGGCTTGGGCAGCTGGCGTATGTAGCCGTGGTTGTCGTCCACCCAGCAGAGCGTCACGTCCTCAGGCACCTGCAGCCCAGCGTTGTAGGCATCGAGCACCTCCTTGTAGGGGATGAAGAGCTGTGGCACCTTCGTCACGTCGTCGAAATACTTGGCGAGCAGGTTGCGCTGGAAAGTGATGATATCGGTCAGTCCGCGTACCTTGTCCTCAGTCGACGGATAGCCTGAGATGCCCCAGTCGTGAACGCCACGCATGCCAAGCGTGTACATGCCGTCGTAGCCCACGCTCTCCGCCACGCGCTCTTCCCAGTAGCGCTGTATCTTCTCCGTATTCGTCACGTAGTTCCAGTCCTCGTTGGTACCGTTCCATGGTTCGCGCCGCCATTCCCACTCGTTGTCGCGCAGCATCTGCTCGCAGTGGCTCGAGCCCAGCATGATGTCGTATTTGCGGGCCACGGGCAGGTTGGCCTTGTTGGCCCAGAAAGCCTCCGAGCAGGGGTGCATGGCAGGCCAGAGGATGTTGGCCTTGAGGCGCAGCAGCAGCTCCATGACGTGGGCGTAGGCGTTGGGGCCGATGTTGTTGTACTGCTTGTCGATGCCTTTGGCCGCCCAGGGCTGGAGGCCCCAGTCCTCGTCGTTGATAAAGATGCCGCGGTACTTCACCGATGGCTCGCCAACCGTCAGCCGGTCGCCAGTGGCATAGAGTGCCTCCTGATGGGCGGGAGCGACATCGGCCCACCATATCCAGGGCGACACGCCTGCCAGTCGCGACAGTTCAAACAGCCCATAGGCCGTGCCACGTGGTGTGCCGCCAATGACGACAAGTGCGCGACGGATGCCCTTCTTGGGTTTATCGACCATCTGCAGCGAGTAGGCCTCCCACTTGCCGCTGACCTGCGAGGCGTCCACCTTGCCCTTGGCTATCAGGGCGTCCACCATGGGCGACTGTCCCACCGTGCCAGCAATGATGACGGGCGTGCCGCCCTTCAGCTCGTGGCTGGTCGCCAGTGGCTTTCCAGTGACGGCCTTTATGTCCTGTGCAACGCAGTCGGCAGCAGTAGCTACCACTGGTGCGTCGGCGGCATCGGTTACTATGACGGCTACCTCGTTGGCGGTCACGATGGGCAGCGCGTCTTTGCTGTTGGTGTCGGTAAGCAGGATCTGAGCCTGTGCTGCCATGGTGATCATGGTGACAATCAGGGCGCTAAGGAGTCTTCTCTTCTTCATGTTTTGGCGATTGTTAGTGTTTGTTGGCTGCAAAGTTACGATTTTTTTTCCAATTATCAGCATTGTGTGCCCAAAAAACTAATCTTTGATTTGAGGTTTGAGGTAATCTTTGATTTGAGATTTGAGATTTGAGTTTTGAGATTTAGGTTTGGTTTTTGAGGTTTGAGGTTTAGTTTTTGAAGTTTGAGGTGTGTTTTCACTCAACTTTCACAAGCTAAGTAAGGATGTTTTTCGCATGCGAAGCGGCCGCTAATTGTTGGCCGTTAATATTGGCTCAGAGGACACGGAGGCTCCGCTGATATGGGCTCGGATTTTAGCGACAACGTGGCGAATGTATTCTCACACAGAGGCACAGAGGACACGGAGGCTCCGCAGAGATGGGCCGATAATGTTGGCCGATAATGTTGGCCGCCAATGTTGGCTGCCAATGTAGGGGCAGGCCCATTCCCGAGCTGCGCTCGCCTACCCGTAGCCTTTGTTCCAGCCCGTTGGCCCGTTAGGGCCAGTGTTCGCGGCAATGCCTTTCGCGAATGACGGCGCAGCATTGTTTTTGGGCGTTTTACCAGACATTACTATAATATAAGGTGTAAAACAGGCACGCTAAAAACTCCGTGTTCTCAGTATCCCCGTGTGAGTAGTTTCGAGCCACGTTGTGGACTTTTTGATGGAGTGTAACTAATTGGTACACTGCGATTTGTGTAATTTGTCAACATGTATTAACAATGATTTCGCATAAAATATTTGGATAGTAAGGAAAATTTTTGTACCTTTGCATGTGGTTTGAGATGAGGAGAGTGAGGAGTTAGGAGTGAGGAGTGAGGAGTTAGGAGTACGTTAACGATGCGCTTTTGAGGCGCAGAGGCTTAGCGTGAAAGGTTTTTATCATGAAAAGAAGTTTCGTTTTTGCAATGCTAATGATGGTAGGTGCCCTGTTAGGTAGCACCGTGAGGGCTGAAGTTGACCCCAACTTCTATATTTACCTATGCTTCGGACAGAGTAACATGGAGGGACAAGGGGCTATCGAGGACTGCGACCTCTCGCCGGATGCCCGCTTTCAGATGATGTCTACACTCGATTGCGGTAACCGCAAGATGGGGGAGTGGTATCGTGCCGTGCCACCACTCGCCAGGTGCAGCACGAACCTGTGTCCTGCCGACTATTTTGGGCGTACCATGGCGGCTAACCTTGGCGAAGGCAAGCGCGTCGGCGTGGTGGTGGTGGCTATTGGCGGCATTGCCATTGACCTCTTCGATCCTGACGGATGGGAAGCCAACGTGGCGTCGATGACCGAAAAGTGGCAGATTGGCGCTGTGAATGCCTATGGCGGCAACCCCTTAGGTCGCCTGATCGAGTGTGCCAGAAAGGCACAGGCGAGTGGCGTCATCAAGGGCATACTGCTGCATCAGGGCGAAACCGATGCCTACAGCAACGTCTGGCTCCAGAAGGTGAAGAAGGTGTACGAACACATGCTCAGCGAGCTTAACCTGAAGGCTGAGGACGTGCCCCTCATCGCTGGCGAGGTGGGCCATGCCGACCAACAGGGCAAGTGCGCATCGGCCAACAATACCATCGACCGTCTGCCCACGTTCGTGCCTATGGCCCATGTGGTGTCGTCGGTGGGATGCACGCTGATGAGCGACAACGTGCATTTCAATTCGGCAGGACAGCGCAAGCTGGGTCGTCGCTACGCCAAGGAGGCGCTCAGCGTGTTAGGCATCGCTGCCGACATCGACGAGGACGAGGTGCCCCAAGTGGACGTCAACGAGCCTGTGGACATGACGACTCGCTTCTCCAGCTGCTGGAATTCGGCAGAGAGCGTGACGATGGACGATGCAGGGACGCTCGTCTACAATGCCACAGCGTGGGGCGGGCTGGCTTGCTGGCTGGGCGAGGCCGACTGGTCGTGCTACGACAAGATTGTCATTGAGTTTGCTGAGCCGACCACCGTCGAAACGCAGATCCTGGCGCTGAGTGCCGGCAGCAACATCACCCATGCCGCAGCGGCTGGCGTGCGCAAGCTTGAGCTGAGCTTCGAAGACCTGGACGTGACGCGTCTGAGTCAGGTGGCCCTGCAAACCACTTCACCTGGCACCATTAGGATTTCGAAGATTTTCCTGACGAGGAGGATGTAGCCGTCATGATGAGACGACGGGTGTCCATGCTGATGATTCTGCTGGCTTTATTTCTTGCTGGCCTTTTTCTCCCCTTTTTCAGCGGGCACTTCTTTCTTGACCTCGGTGGCTTTGTAGCCGAACTTGTCGAAGCTCTTGATGATGGCGTCCGTGTTGGTCTTGTCAGCATCGTAGGTGATGGTGACGCGCTGCTTATCGATGTTACACTCGATCTGTTTCACACCCTTCTCGAAACGCAGGTTGCCTTTGATTTTCTTCTCGCAGTTCTCACAGTGCATCTGCGGCTGGGTGGTTACGACCACGGTCTTAATGTCTTTGGCCATGCTGACCATTGCCGTCAGCATCATGGCGCTTAATACTAATCCTTTCTTCATAATTGCTCTTTTGATATTTTTTTTTACAGTCTTCCGAAATTGATGCGCACACCAGCATAGAACATCGTTCCGTGAACGGGACCCCACACCATGGTGGGATCGAAGCCGGCACTCCAGGGGTCTTCGGCATTGATGATGGTCTGCTTCTGGCGAAATCCCGTCAGGTTCTCAGCGCCGATATAGACGGAGAAATGACGAAACCAACGGGTGATCTGTGCTGAGAGCTGCTCGTAGGCATGGAAGCGCTCATCCCACAGTCCATCGACAGGTGTTGGCATGCGCCCACCACCGTTCAGCTGCAGCGTGGCATCCACCTGCCAGAGTCCGAGGGGCGTCTTGTAGCTGGCAGTGAAGAGTCCCTTGTAACGACTGGTCAGCGGTTTCTCCATCAGCTGTCCGCCGTAGGTACACTTCACGTCGTTCCAGCGCCAGGCAGCTGTCAGCTCCAAGCCCTGCACGATGGGGTAGGTGGCGTCTATTTGTACCGTGTTCGAATACGACTTGCCGTCAAGGTTGGTGATACGAATCTCAGTGGAACGGCTGTCGTAGTCTGTGACCGCCTGCTGGCTGAAGCGCGTGTGATAATACTCTGCATTCAGCTTGAGCGTCTTGCCACACAGCACCACGTAGAACGAACTGCTGATGCCGTAGTTCCAGGCACGCTCTTGCTCTAAGTCGTCAATCACCAACTGCCGCCCACTGGCCAGCAGATAGTTGTTCTCTGCCAGTGCATGAACCGTGCGATAGCCCTTGCCTGCTGAGAGACGGAGGCTGACAGTCTCGCTGGGTGTCAGCTTCAGGTGGAAACGAGGTGTGACGAAGGTGCCATAAAGGCTGCTATGGTCAGCGCGCACACCCGCCATCGCCACCACCTTGTCGTTCAGGTTGTAGGTGTACTGGGCATAGGCACCTGTGGTAGTTTCCTTTGGGCGTGTAGATGTCGTCTTTTCGCTGAGATAGTCGTAGTTCAGCGAGAGGCCTGTCGAGAGGTTGTGCTGCTCAGTGAAGTTTGTTTCAAACAGCAGTTGAGCGTAGGCATTCTTCTGGTTCACGCCGTAGTGCTTGTCGCCATAGTTGGCATCTGTCAAGTGCATCGAGGCATTGCCCATCAGGGCAATATTCGTGCCGTGTTCAGGGTCGAGGATGAAGGCATGCTTCATATAGCCCTCGTAGCGTTCGGTCTCGACACCTATCTTATATAAATGATGGGCGTTTGGAGCCGTGTGATGCGTCTGTCCGCCATCACGTTGCTCCCTCACCATGCCGATGCCGCCGTGGAACAGGTATTTGTCGCCCTTCCACTTCCAACGGTTCTGCAGGTTCCACTGACGAACGTTGGGCTGGTCGAGGAAGCCGTCGTGGTTCATGTCGTGGTGTCCCACATCGTCCTGATAGTGGGCCAGTATCTCAGTACTCAGCTTGCTGTCGAGATGAACGTTGGCATCGGCATTAGCCTCCAGGCGCCCTAAGCTGCCGCCGTAGAGGTTCACCGTTACACCCTCGTCGTTGTCGGGCTTCAGGTACTCCACGTCAATCTGTCCTGTGATGCTCTCATAGCCATTGCGCACTGACGATGCCCCTTTCGACACCTGGATGCTGTTCATCCAAGGACCAGGCACGTAGTCCAGTGAATAGGGTGCTGCCGCCCCACGGAAGTTGGGCAGGTTTTCAGTGAGCATCTGAACGTAGGTGCCACTCAGTCCCAATAGCTTGATTTGCTTGGCACCTGTAGCGGCGTCGCTGTAGTTGACATCGACAGAGGGGTTCGTAGTGAAGCTCTCACCCAGGTTGCAGCAGGCAGCCTTGAACAGCTCCTCGCGGCCTATCCGCACACCATTCACTGCTCCGCCCACACGCTGTGTGCCAGCACGGCGCGATGTAATCGTCACGTCCTGGAGGTTCTGCGTCTTTAGCGTGTCAGGCGGTAATGCGCCAACACCCTGTCCGATGGCGGACAGGGTGTGTAACATGGCGCTGATGGTCAAAAGGGAAATCTTCATCAGAACTGCTTCCACCAAGGCTTCTTTTTTTGGGGGTGCATGTCTTCGTAGGACGATAGCTGTGAACTGTGTAGCTCCTCGTCGATGATGTCGTGCCAGGAGCGGTGTTGGGTGACCATGCGGTAGATGGTGCCCCAGTCGGGCAGTCCACCCACGTTGCGGTCGTCTATCCAGATGTCGATGGAGTTCAGCTTGCGCGTGGAGTGGGGGTTGTTCTCAGGTTTCTCCTCAGGGTAGTCGCGATTGATGGCGTAGAACTCTACGCCACGCTGGCGGCACCACTCTACAGCCTCGTCGAGGAGCTTGCCCTCGCGGACCGTCCACAAGATGAGCTTGTGGCGGTCCTTGATGAGCATTTTCAGCGTGTCAGTGGCGAATGGGCGCTCCTGACCGATTTTGGGATATTCGTGCTCGACGATGGTTCCGTCGAAATCGACTGCAATGGTCATTACTGTCGTTTAGTGTTTGATGGAGTTGTCAGCCTCGTTGCTATAGTGGCTTTCAGAATACTTGCTGTAGTTGCCGTAGTGGCCATAGCCACCGCGTGCGCCGTAGATATACTGTCCGTAGCGTCCATACTTGCCGTAGCCGTAGTAGTAGCCGTACTTCTTCTTCGACATGTCGACGCCGTTGAGGACGATGCAAATCTTTGGCAGCTTCTTCTCGCGAGCCATCTCGTTGACGAGTCCGAAGCTTGACTTCGGCGTGTAGTCGGCACGGCAGACGTAGGCTGTGACATCGGCATACTTGCCCACCTGGAGGGTGTCGCTGACGAGTCCGATAGGTGCAGTGTCGAGAATGATGTAGTCGTACTCCTGACGCAGCAGGCCGATGATATCGCCCAGGTTCTTGCGTGCCAGCAGCTCAGTGGGGTTGGGTGGGGTAGGACCAGCCATAATGAGGTCAAGGTTCTTGTTGACGCCCGACGGTGTGATCTGCTGTTTCAGGTCTTGCATGGTGACGGCGTCCTTGACGAGCAGGTTGGTGACGCCGCTCAGGCGGTCCTTGATGTCGAAGAGGCGTCCGAGTGCCGGCTTACGGATGTCGAGACCCATAAGGACGACCTTCTTACCCAGCAGTGCGAAGCTGACGGCGAGGTTGGCGGCATTGAACGTCTTACCCTCGCCCGACGTTGTCGAAGTGAAGAGGATGACCTTCTGGTTGCCTTCGAGCATGAACTGGATATTGGCACGCATGGAGCGGAATATCTCGTCGGTGAGGTTGTTCTGGTTCTCGTGGACAACGATGCCAGCAGCTGTCTTGGCGCTCTCGCTGGCGACGGCGACGTCGGCAACGATGGGCAGCTTGGTGAGCTTCTGAACGTCCTCGCGGCCCTCAATCTTGTAGCGCAGCAGCTGCAGCAGGTAGGCGAAGAGCAGCGGCAGGGCAAAGCCGAGGATGAGTGCTGCAAGCATGATGATGGAGCTCTTCGGGCTGACCTTGCCATTGAATTGGGGCTCGTCGATGAGCTTACCCTTGTCGGCAGTGGCTGCCAGCGAGATGGAGTTCTCCTCACGCTTCTGCAAAAGCATCAGGTAGAGGCCCGACTTCACTTCCTGCTGACGTCCGATCTGTGTCAGCACACGCTCTTGCTCAGGCGTGTTTGCCACACGCGACTGGTAGACCTGGTACTGCTGTTGGATGCCCTGGCGCTTGATGTCAGCCGAGCGGCGTGCCTGTGCCAGTGCCTCGCGGATGGACACCTGCAGGTTGTCGAGCGTGTTGGTGAGCTGCATCACCTGTGGCGAGTTCTCTGAGGCCGATGCCAGCATGCGGTTACGCTCCTGCACGGCGGTGTTGAACTGCTGGATGAGTGAGCTCGAAACGGGGTCGATCAGTCCTACGTTCGAGGGGATGATCTGGTACTTGTTACGGCTCGACTCAACATATTCGCGCAGGTAGTCGAGCAGCTGAATCTGCGTGGTGGCATCGGCCAGCTGAGCTGAGAACTGGTTAGCCTGGGCCATGGTCTGCGTGGCATCGAGGCGCAGCTGCGTCAGGTTGTTGTTACGCTTGTATTCCTCGAGCTCGCTCTCAGTAGAGCCCAGCTCGGAGTTGATTTTCTCAAGACGTGAGTTGATGAACTCCTCGGTCTTGTAGGCAATCTCGTTCTTGTCGGCATTGGCCTGCTCGTTGTAGACGACGGCCAGCTGCTTCAGGTAGTCGAAACCGCGCTCAGGGCTGTGGTCGTTGATGGTGAGCTGGGCAATGGAGGTCAGCTTCGACGTGGGAGCCACTGACAGGGCGTTGGCATAGCGCGAGGCAACGGCCTGTGGCGACTTGATGCTGACGAGCAGCGTCCACTTCAGGTCCGTGGTCTTGTCGACGTCCTCTTCACCTTCCTCTTCGCTGGGAGCGTAAAGGGGTGAGAGCAGGTTCTTGGTGAACGTCAGTATGCCGTAGGGGGTCTTCAGGCTGGCAGGCATGGTGTTGAACGTGCCCTCAAAGGGGTAGTTCTTATCAGTGCCCTTGACGGTGTAGGTGTCGCCATCCTTCACCACTTTCATGCTGATGGTGTTGAAGCGCGACTTGTCGAGCATGTTGAGGTGCTCTTCGTCGAGGTCCACGCAGATGGGCTGGTATTTGTAGATGAGACCCTTGCGGATGCGTCCGTCCCTGCGATACTCAGTGTAGAGCTTCAGGTTCTTGACAGCCTCAAGTGCAAGGATGCGCGACTTCAGGATTTCCACCTCGTTGTCGATACCTGCCGAGTTGGAGATGAATCCCAGGTCCTGCATGTTGGCCAGCATCTGACCGCTGGGACGGCGGTTGTTCTGTTCCTCCTTGATGAGCATCTTTGCCGACAGCTGGTAGACAGCCTGTGAGTAGCGCAGGTAGATGAGTGCGCCACAGATGAAGATGAACATCGACAACAGGAACCACTTCCAGTTGAGAATGATCAGGGTAAAGATAGTCTTGATGTCGAACGACGACTCTTCCTCCTGTTGTGGGACGAGGTCAAGACTCTCTTCAGATGAAGCATTTTTCTTTAATTCTTCCATTTTTTATTAGTCGTTTGTGATTGTTTCTTACACCTTATTATATATATTATAGCTGCAGCAGATACTGGCCGTAGCCGTTTTTGGCCATTGGCTGGGCAATGCTGTGCAGCTGCTCGCGGCTGATCCAGCCTTTCTTGTAGGCTATCTCCTCCAGGCAGGCCACCTTCAGCCCCTGACGCTTCTCGATGACCTCGATGAACGTCGATGCCTCGGCCAGTGAGTCGTGGGTGCCAGTGTCGAGCCATGCGAAGCCGCGCTGCAGGGTCATCACCTTGAGCTTCTGGCGGCGAAGGTACTCCTGATTCACGGTCGTAATCTCGAGCTCGCCACGGGCGCTGGGCTTAATGTGCTTGGCAATGTCGACGACGCTATTGGGGTAGAAGTAGAGTCCCACAACGGCGTAGTTCGACTTTGGCTCCTTCGGCTTCTCCTCAATGCTGAGGCAGTTGCCATTGGCATCGAACTCAGCCACGCCGTAGCGCTCAGGATCGTTGACGTAGTAGCCGAAGACGGTGGCCAGTCCATGCTTCTCAGCATTCTCGACACTCTGGCGCAGCAGGCCTGTGAACCCAGAGCCGTAGAAGATGTTGTCGCCAAGTACCAGGCAGGCACAGTCGTCGCCGATGAACTCTTCGCCGATGATGAAGGCTTGTGCCAGACCGTCGGGCGAGGGCTGCTCGGCATACGCAAAGCGCACACCCAGCTCGCTGCCATCGCCAAGCAGACGTCGGAAGGCTGGCAGGTCGTAGGGGGTGGATATGATGAGAATATCGCGAATACCAGCGAGCATCAGGGCCGAGATGGGATAGTAGATCATCGGCTTGTCGAAGATGGGTATCAGCTGCTTGCTGATGCCCTTCGTAATCGGGTAGAGGCGTGTGCCACTACCACCGGCTAAAACGATACCTTTCATATCTTGATATGCTTTGTGGGGTGCAAAGTTACACATTTTTTTTCGCATAGAACGCTTTTTTTGTCGAAAAATATTCAAATCTCAATAAAAAAGTGTAACTTTGCACCCAATTTCAATGATATTATGGGATTATTAGCTAAAATCTTCGGTCGTAAAGAGGCCGATACGCAAACAAGAATTGGCGGCATGGAGGATTTCATGACGCTCATCAGAGTCTATTTCGAAGCAGTGATGGCTGCCGACCTTGGTATAACAAACCTGAATGCCCTGCCTGACCTGCGTGTGTTCAAAACCACACTCCGTGTGCCCACTCAGGGTGGCAGGCTCGGTATCGGCGAGAAGGCCCGTTGCAGGAAGATGCTCAATGAGATTTACGACATGGACGACACATTCTGCAAGGAGATCGACCAGAGTGTGCGACGCCGTTGTCGCAAGATTCAGGACGTGCAGCCCTACATGCTGCAGTTCCAGGCCTACATTCAGGACATGATGATGCTGACGGGCAACCTTATGAAGTTCAAACTGCGCCTGCCTGGCTTCTTCAAGGGGGCGCTGCGCACCATGACTGAGAATACCGTCCACGACATCTTCACCAAGAACGACTATAAGGACGTGTCTGTGCTGAAGACCGTCGTCAACGTACGAGAGCTTAACAAGAAGCTGGGCTTCACTGAGAAGTGGACCACTGACTTTGTCTATCGCGTCGTGATGCTGGCAAAAAAGGAGAAACAGCCTGCTACGGAGCAGAAGAGTTAGGAGTTAGGAATTAGGAGTTAGGAGTTTGGAATTAGGAGTTAGGAGTTAGGAGTTGAGGAGTTGAGGAGGTAAAGTAGAATACCTTTAAACTCTAAAATCCGTTGGAAGGAGCCCATCCGTTGGAAGGAACGCATAAGTGCGAGGCAGGTCTATTCTACTTTACCTCCTCTACTCCTCAACTCCTCAACTCCTTCAAGCGAGGCAGGTCTATTCTACTTTACCTCCTCAACTCCTCATCTCCTCAACTCCTTAAAGCTGAGCGCAAGCGAAGCTTCCGTTAAATAACATTAAATAAACGGTAGGAAAAGAGACGGTTACGTTTTTTTTGCCTACCTTTGTAAGTCAAAACAATAGTCATGGCTCAAAGTGAGAAAGTCTTAGCGAACTTCCAGACCCGCGTACGGCAGCTCATTCTCCGCTTTCAGGAACTGAAAAAGGAGAACGCAGAGCTATACGCCATGGTTGAGGAGGGCGAGCAGCGCATCAAGCAGCTGGAAGAGACATTGGCGCAGAAAGAGCGTGACTATGAGTCGTTGAAGATGGCGCGCATGATGCAGATTACCGATGGCGACCTCGATGGTGCCAAGGAGCGTTTAGCGCGGCTGATTCGCGACGTCAACAAGTGCATTGCTGTCCTGAGTGACGAGAAGTAAACAAGCAAGGAAGAAGTGATGGCAGAAGAAAACAAGGAGAAACTCAATATACGGATTCACGTTTACGACGAAGACATCCACGCCACCATTGAGCGTGCCGATGAGGCGTACTATCGTGCAGCCGCAAAGCTCGTCTCTGAACGCTACGGCGCCTACTCACAGGTGTTCGCTGGGCGTAAGAGTGACCACACCATAGCGCTGATGACGCTGGTGGAGATTGCACTCCGCTATCAGAAGGAGCTCGATCGTAACGACACGTCTCCTTACGATAATATTCTCTCTACCCTTACTTCCGAAATTGAAGATGTCCTCAAAAGCTGAGGCACAAGTTGCTGAAAGAGAGAATATTAAATTTAAATATAAATTATGATTAGTACCATTTTAGCGATTATTATTGCCGTCGCAGCTTTGGCTATTGGCGCTGTCGGCGGATATTTCCTGTTCCTGAAAGTAGTGAAAGGAAAGTACAACGAGATGATTGAAGCTGCCAACAAGGAGGCCGACGTCATCAAGGAAAAGAAACTCCTCGAGGTAAAAGAGAAATTCCTCAACAAGAAGAGCGAGCTGGAGAAAGAAGTGCAGCAGCGCAACCAGCATTTCCAGCAGAACGAGAACCGGCTGAAGCAGCGCGAACTGTCGCTGAACCAGCGCCAGGAAGAGCTCGGACGCCGCAAGAACGAGCTCGACGGACAGCAGCAGCGCATCGATAACGAGAAGAAGTCGCTGGCACTGAAGCAGGAGGAGCTGGGCAAGATGCAGCAGAAGGAGCGCGAGAAGCTGGAAGAGCTGAGTGGCCTGAGTGCTGAGGAGGCTCGCAACCGCCTTGTGGAGTCGCTTAAGGACGAGGCTCGTACGCAGGCTGCCAGCTACGTCAACGAGATTATGGACGAGGCTAAGCTGAACGCCAATGCGCAGGCTAAGAAGATCGTCATCCAGACCATCCAGCGCGTAGCCACTGAGACGGCTGTCGAGAACAGCGTTTCCGTGTTCCACATCGACAACGACGATGTGAAGGGCCGTGTTATCGGCCGTGAGGGTCGTAATATCCGTGCCCTGGAGGCTGCCTGCGGCGTTGAACTCGTTGTCGACGACACCCCAGAGGCCATTGTCATTTCAGGCTTCGACCCCGTTCGTCGTGAGACTTGCCGTCTGGCCCTGCATCAGTTGGTGGCCGACGGTCGTATTCATCCTGCCCGCATCGAGGAGGTGGTTGCTAAGGTGAAGAAGCAGCTCGACAATGAGATTATTGAGACGGGTAAGCGCACTGCCATCGACCTGGGTATCCACGGCTTGCACCCTGAGCTGATTCGTATCATCGGTAAGATGAAGTACCGTTCGAGCTACGGACAGAATCTTTTGCAGCATGCCCGTGAGACCGCTAACCTCTGCGCCGTCATGGCTGCTGAGCTGGGCCTGAACCCAAAGAAAGCAAAGCGTGCTGGACTGCTCCACGACATCGGCAAGGTGCCTGATGAGGAGAGCGAGATGCCCCACGCACTCTATGGTGCCAAGATTGCTGAGATGTTTAAGGAGAAGCCTGACATCTGCAATGCCATCGGCGCCCACCACGACGAGATGGAGATGCAGACGCTCCTCGCACCCATCGTGCAGGTGTGCGATGCTATCAGTGGTGCCCGTCCAGGTGCTCGTCGTGAGATCGTCGAGGCTTACATCAAGCGTCTGAACGACCTTGAGGCTATCGCCATGAGCTATCCTGGCGTCACCAAGACCTACGCCATCCAGGCTGGTCGCGAGCTCCGCGTCATCGTCGGTGCCGACAAGATGGACGATGCCGAGACCGAGGCCCTCAGCGGTGAGATTGCAGCCAAGATCCAGAACGAGATGACTTATCCCGGACAGGTGAAGATTACCGTCATCCGCGAGACCCGTTCTGTGGCCTACGCCAAGTAGTCCGTTGCCTCTCGTCTGGCCCTGAAACAAAACAAAACCACAAGTCTTTGGTGGTTTTGTTTTGTTTTTTTTGTTTTTGTAAGTATGCGAACCATATCAAAATACGTTATTCTAAAGACACGAAGTGTATCCTGGTACTCTATTCTTTGTGTGTTTTCTATTATTCTTTAACCTTCACTTACAATGTAAGATATTGATATACAATGCTTTATGGTGAATGTTTTAATTCAATAAAGCTCATTCACCTACCTTCACCTCCTGTCCACCAAGCGGTTAGTATCTCCGGGTGTACTCCGAGTAACGCCGCGCGTAGTCCGAGTAACGCCGCGCGTACTGTTAGTAACTCCGGCGAAACTATTCGTTATCTCGGTAAAAGTATCGGTTTCCTCAGTAGGAAACCGATGGTTTCTTACGTAGGAAACCGATGGTTTCTTACGTAGGAAACCGATGGTTTCTTCCGAGGAAACCGATGGCTTCTTCCGAGGAAACCAGCGGCTTTTTCCGAGGAAGCCATGTGTGTACTTGACCTTATGTGAATTAAGTGTAATTCGTGAAAGAAATAAGGTTCAATTAGTGAAATTCGTTTTTCAAATAATCTAAAGACCGATTTGGGTTAAACCTTCACCGTAACACCTTGTTCTACAGGTAACTATCTCAATTGTGAAGCTTTTCCGGCTGTTCAGGCATGTCCTTACCTTCAAAACGGGCTTGTAGCTCAGCGTCAGAAGGAGAATTAGCGTATCTCCTTATGACTTTAGCCACCCTTCTTTGCGACGTAGGTTCTTCCGTAATGTTTTCGTCCTCTAATACCGCCGTTGTGAGTAGCGCCACAAGCTTGAGCTTTGCTTTCGTGCTAAGTGGCCGAAGTTTCTCCCAATAGGCATCCACAATGTTTGCCTCATTGTATTTCATTGTTAATTCCATCTTTTCCATCGTTAAGTATCACACCATTATTATATAAGTGGTCCCTTTCGCTGATGAATTACCATGAAGAATCATTAGTGTCAACAGTTAGGACGGGGCAAAGATACGAAAAATAGTTGAATGTAACAAGCTTTTTGGGTAAAAAGTGGTTTTTTGCTTTGCCATGTCGTAGTTTTGTTGTAATTTTGCAGCGCGAAATGGAAACAAGACGAGAACCGATACTGATAGCAGGGCCGTGCGTCATCGAGTCGGCGGAGCTGCTCGACACGGTGGCCCAGACGCTGGTTGACATCAACGGCAGGCTGGGCACCGACATCATTTTCAAGGCGTCGTTCGACAAGGCTAACCGCACGTCGCTGCACTCGTTCCGTGGGCCTGGCATCGACCGTGGCCTGCAGATGCTCAGCGATATTAAGTCCAGGTATGGCCTGCGTGTGCTCACCGATATACATGAGGCTTGGCAGGCAGCACCCGTTGCTGAGGTTTGCGATGTGCTGCAGATTCCTGCGTTCCTCTGTCGGCAGACTGACCTGCTGGTGGCTGCAGCGCGTACAGGGCGCACAGTGAACATCAAGAAGGCGCAGTTCCTCAGTGGGCGCGACATGCGCTACCCTGTTGAGAAGGCCCGTGAGTCGGGTGCCCATGAGGTGTGGCTTACTGAGCGTGGCAACATGATGGGCTATGGCAACCTGGTGGTTGACTTCCGTAATATCAGCGACATGCTCGACATTGTGCCAACGGTCATCATGGACTGTACGCACAGCGTGCAACGCCCTGATGCCCAGGGCGGCAAGACGGGGGGCGATCGCCGCTTCGTGCCGTCGATGGCATTGGCAGCAAAGGCGTTTGGCGCCACAGGCTACTTCTTCGAGGTACACCCTGACCCTGACCACGGTCTCAGCGATGCAGCCAATATGCTTGAGCTTGACAAGCTGGAAGAAGTCGTGAGAAGATTGATGATTAAAGATGTAGCAAGTCTATCGTCCCTTTAACTCCTCCTAACTCCCCTTAACTCCCCAAAAGACTCCCCCTAACTCCCCTTAACTCCCCTTAAAAATGAATAGTAGAGACTACGGCATACAAGCTATTAAGGACGAGGCGCAGGCGCTGCTCGACCTGATACCTAAGATGGATGAGGCGTTCGACCGCGCCGTGGAGCTGATGTACCGCTGCCATGGGAAGGTCATCGTGACGGGTGTGGGCAAGAGTGGCCATGTGGGTGCCAAGATTGCAGCCACACTGGCATCTACAGGCACGCCTTCGTTCTTCATCAACCCCCTCGACGTGTTCCATGGTGACCTTGGCGTGATGACACGCGACGACGTGGTACTGGCCATCTCGAACAGCGGCAGCACTGACGAGCTGTTGCGCTTCATACCGATGGTGCTGCACCAGCAGATTCCCATCATCGGGATGACGGGCAACACGGCATCGCTGCTGGCAAAGTACAGCACCATTTGCCTGAACGTTGGCGTAGCGAAAGAGGCCTGTCCGCTGAACCTCGCGCCCACCAGTTCGACCACGGCACAGATTGCCATGGGCGATGCGCTGGCCATCGCGCTGATGCAGAAGCGGCACTTCCAGCCGCAGGACTTTGCCCACTTCCACCCTGGTGGTGAATTAGGCAAGCGCCTGCTGACGACAGCACAGGACGTGATGCGCAGCACCGATCTGCCCGTGTTCTCGCCTGACACCCGTCTGGGCGACGCCATCATCCTGGTGAGTGAGGGTAAGCTGGGTCTTGGTGTTGCTACGGATGACGACGAGACGATAGCTGGTCTTATCACCGATGGCGATATCCGCCGCGCCATTGAGCGCTGGCATGCCGACTTCTTCAGCCATACCGTTGCCGACATCATGACGCGCCGTCCAAAGACGGTCAGCCTCGACACCAAGATTTCCGATATCCAACGCACAATGCAGCAGTACAAGATTCACTCCGTGCTCGTGGTCAGCCCTGATAATCACCTGCTGGGCGTGGTCGATCATTACTCATGCATGGTGTGAGGAGAGAAGATGAAAGATTAAAAATGAAAGATGAAATATGAAAAAGGTTAGATTCATAGTGCTAATCATGGCAGCTGTGCTGTCACAGACTTTGATGGGACAAGTCGTGTTCAATCAACAGGAGGAATACGAGAAACTGTATGGGACACTTCAACCATACGAGCTTGGCTCCGATCTTGTGAGGAGTATGGTCGTCATTAACGACCAGTCAGCCGACCAGTTTTACTGTGTATGGAATGATACTGACGTGCCAGAAATCGATCAGGGCATCTTCAAGCCTGATATGAGAAAGGTTGACTTAATGTGGAATATCCTGTTCGGTGGTATTATCCGATGCAACTATTTTCTTGAGAATGCCACTGCTACTGACGATGCCACACAGCAGCAATGCGCAGAGGCCCGCTTCCTGCGTGCTTATTTCTATAGCGTCGCGCTCGACCTTTGGGGAGGCGTTCCTATCAACACTTCATCTGACAAATGGCAGACGTTGCCTCGCAGCACCAGCACAGAGGTCTTCAATTTCGTCGTGGCTGAACTGTCTGAATGTCTGATGTTACTGCCCGATCCTGCTGCTACCACTTATGGAAAGGCCAGTAAGGGAGCTGCACGCCTGCTGTTGGCCCGCCTGTATCTGAATGCGCAGGTCTATACTGGAAGGGCTCGTTGGGATGAAGCCAAGTCGCAGGCACAGGCACTGATTGACGCTGACTGGTTTTCGCTTTGCGATGACTATGCTTGCCTGTTCATGGGCGATAACGACACCAATGGTGCTGAACGCGAGACGGTGTTGCCTATCGTCATCGACGGCATCAATGGGGCCAACTTCTACGGCACCACTTACCTGATAGCTGCTACACGCGATGGTTCAATGCCGTCGAACGGAATGGGTCAGAAATGGGCGGGCCATGTTGTGCGCCGCAGCCTTCTTCAGAAATTCTTCCCGTATGACGACTGTCCTTCCGCCACCACTGAAAAGATACAAGCAACAGCCCAAGACGACCGCTGCCTGTTCTATGGTGAGGGGCGTCCTTATGGCAGTGCCCCATTCCAGTCCTTCAATGACGGTTTCAGCTGTGTGAAGTTCACAAACCTCTGTGCCGACGACTCTGTCATCACGGGCGATACCCATGCTGATACCGACTTCCCCCTGCTCCGCTTTGCTGAGGCATACCTGATACTTGCCGAGGCCGATGCTCGCCTGAATGGCGGCGTTTGCAGCAATGTCGCTATGGAAGCCCTGAACGCGCTACGGCAGCGAGCCCACGCCAACAGACTTGGGACTGCCTCACTCGACGATATTGTCGACGAGTGGGCACGAGAATTCTACTATGAGGGCCGTCGTCGCAGCGACCTGGTGCGTTTCGGCTTGTATAGTGGCAACCAGTACATCTGGGACGGCAAGGGCGCAAAAGTCCGCAATTTGCTGCCCATACCTGCCGCTGAGTTGGCTCGAAACCCTGGATATACGCAAAATCCTGGCTATGAGGATATTAATAAGAAGCCGGAGAATCTATACATGAATAGACCTGTCTTTGGTAGCACCACCGTTGACCTTTACAAGGTGAAGGGACTGTGGTTCAGTTGGCAGCGTCCGACAATCTTCGACGTGGATGAGGACGTAACCTACACGCTGCAGCTGTCGGCCAGTGCCGACTTTACAGCTAGCAGTGTGAGCGTCATTGTTGAGAATACTGAAGAGTTGCTCTACGATGCTGCTACGCTATATTCGGATATGGGGCGACTTGGCATTGCCGATGGCGACGTGGCCGAGCTTTTTGCACGTGTCGTATGCCATGACACTGCTTCCGAGTCAGTCGTATTCTCTGTCCGTCGGAGCAATGTCACCCTTCCCCCTCATACCTGGTACATACTCGGCGGCAACATCGGCAATGGCGGGTGGGACAACCGCGTCTTCGGCCTTGGGACGTCGTCTGTGCCACTGGGCGTGGTCGACGATAACACCTTCCGCTTCTCAGGCCATTTCGGGACTGGTGAATTCAAGATGGTGCGCACTCTGGGCAGTTGGTACGAGCAGGTAGGCTCTTATACCGGCAGTGTCAATGACTATGTGTTCAATGAGGCTTCTTACAACCTCCAGTTTGAGGAGCCCGGCAACTACGCCATTACCCTGTACTACGATAGCAAATATCTCAGTTTTGAGCGGCTGGAGGAAGGCCTGCCTGTCTATACTTCCGTCAGCCTGATTGGTGGCTTTACCGACTGGTATCGCGACATAGAAATGACACGCGTCGACCAGGTGGAACATTCGTGGTACACCTCGCTGACGTTCGATAACGATACGGAACTGAAATTCCGTGCCAATGGCTCTTGGGACGTCAACTGGGGTGCCGATGTCTTCCCCTATGGACAAGGCGTGCATGACGGAATGAACATCAAGGTGCGGGCCGGCACCTACACTGTGTTCTTCAACGATATCACGGGCGACTACCTCTTCCTCGATGCCACTACGGGCGAGCTTCCTTCTGCTAACGGCATTGAGCTGGTTGACGGCATGTATCTGAATACCGCCTTTGCCACCATCAGTGTTGCTGACACGATAGCATTCTATGTCGGCGACACTGATGCCTCTGTTCAGGTGTTCAATCCGTTGTCACAGCAAACGGAGCAACTGGTCCTTATCCTCGGAAACCAGCGCCTTGAGGTCGATGCCCAGGGAATGGTCAGCAAGGAACAGCTGTCGCATGCCATCAGCCAGATGACTGATTGTCAGGTTACGATAGACGCAGCTAACCACAAGCGTATCACGACCGTTCAGGCCATCGTTCGAGGCTATTGCGACAAGGATGACGTTCGCGTTTATACAGAGTCCGTGCCTTTTACCATCATTATGGAAGAAGACTTCCACTTGGAGACAGCCGATGCGTACTATTATTTGGGCGGGCTTAGCAACTGGGACCTTGAGAATCGTTCTATGCCCTTTGCCAAAGACAGTGAGGGCGTGTTCAGACTCAATTTCACCGTGCCTGCGGGTGTTGACGAGTGGTTCAAGGTCTGTCCTTCCACGACGACCGACTGGAATGGTGACTTCGTTGCTCCTTATGATTCTGGTTCTGGCCTTGGTACTGGGTTGTTCAATGCTAAGGACAAGCAAGGATTTGCGTGGCATATTGATGCCTGCGATACAGACAAGGACTATACACTCATCCTCGACTTCGTTACGACGACTTATACCCTTGGCGAGGGGCGCTTTACGGCCATCAAGGGCGACGTTAACGGCGATGCTCAGGTGGGTATTGGCGACATCGTGGCCATCACCAATGTCATGGCCGGCATTGCAAACAACACCAGCGACAAGACCCGTGCCGACGTTAATGGCGACGGTGAGGTAGGCATCGGTGACATCGTTGCCATTACGAACATCATGGCCGGTGGGCGTGAATGAGCTGGTCAGCCGATAATCCGAAACAAACAGTATGAAACGAATCTATATCATCTTTGCATTACTGCAGAGCTTCACTTTCTCAGGGGCACAGACGGTGACCTCCGACTCGCTGATCAAGTTCTACATGGAGGACATGGGCGTTGTGTTTACGCACAACAACCGCGTGTCGCTGCTGATGTCAGGACAGGAGAAGTTCGACGACATGTTCCGAGCCATCCGTCAGGCACGCCAGTCCGTACACCTGGAGTACTTTAATTTTCGTAACGACAGCATTGCATCGCTGCTCTTCGACCTGCTGAAGCAGAAGCGCAGTGAGGGCGTCGAGGTGCGAGCCCTGTTCGACGGCTTTGGTAACGACTCCAACAACCAGCCGCTGAAGAAGTACCATATTGAGGACCTGCGCGCAGCGGGCATCGACATCCATGAGTTCGACCCCATCCGCTTCCCTTGGGTGAACCATATCTGGCCCCGCGACCATCGTAAGATAGTGGTTGTCGACGGCAGTGTGGCCTATACGGGTGGCATGAATGTGGCCGACTATTATATTAATGGCACAGAGCAGGTGGGCCACTGGCGCGACATGCACTGCCGCATCGAGGGTGGTGCTGTGAACCAGTTGCAGTTGATCTTCACCAACATCTGGAAGAAGACGACGAAGGAGGATCTTCGCCTGCATCCCGACTACTTCCACGCCTACGAGCCGTTGCCTTTCGAGGGACTGAAGCCTGACGTGTCGCCGACGGCAGGGCATAAGCAGGTGGGCATCGTCAATCGCGAGCCTCATATTAGCAATGAAGTGATGCGCCGTTTCTATGTCGGCGCCATCGACTTTGCGCAGGACTCCATCCGCATCATCAACCCATACTTCACGCTGACACCCTCAGTGACGAAGGCCCTGAAGCGTGCCCTTAAGCGCGGTGTCAAGGTCGAACTGATGATTTCGGCGACGAGCGACATTCCGCTGACGCCCGACTGTGCCTACTACAACATGAACCGCATGATGAAGCGTGGTGCCCATGTGTGGCTCTATCAGCCGGGCTTTCACCATTCAAAGATCATGATGGTCGATGGGCGCTTCTGCACGGTGGGAAGCACGAATCTCGATTCCCGCTCACTGCGTTACGACTATGAGGAGAATGCCCTCATACTCGACGCTCCCACCACAAAGGAGCTCGACCAGATGTTCGACGATGACAAGCGCGTCAGCGTCTACATGACACCTGACATCTGGAAAGGCTTCCGCACACCGTGGCAGCGCTTCCGCGGGTGGGCCGCCCATCTGTTACAGCCGTTCCTCTGAAGGAAGTCGTTGTGAGAATAATTGTCGGCGAGCATTTGCGTGGAACAGTGGCCCTACGGGTCATTGAGCTGGCACAAAGGCTACGGGTAGGCGACGCAACGTCGGGAATGGGCCTGCCCCTACACTGGCGGCATCGCCAACTCCTAACTCCTCCCTCCTAACTCCTAACTCCTCCCTCCACCGCTTCGCACATGAGGCGGAAGTCGATATCTCCGATGCCGTGCTGCGACAGTCGGTCGCGCTCCTCGGAAAGCTTTTCCTGCAGGGCTGTAGCATCGACATTGAAAAGCTCACGGAAACGCAGGAAGGTGTCGACTGCCTCGTTGATGCGGCCTCCAATCCAGAGGCAGAAGGCAGTGTTCAGGTAGTCTTCAGCCCCTGCCGGCGTCTCTTGCAGCAGGCGGTTGTAGATCTTCATGGCTTGCTCGAACTGATGGTCTTCAGTGAGTGTCCAGGCCAGTACGCTGTTGACGGTGTGGTTGTCGGGCTGCTCGTAGTTCAGCCTGTAGAGCACTTTCAAGGCGTCGGCACACTGCCCCATGTTAGCTTGGCAGGCAGCCTTGCCCAACAGCAGTGCGGCGTTGTCGGCGTCGGCAGCGAGCAGCTCGTCGTAAGCCTTGGCAGCAACGTCAAAACTCCTCATTTCAAAACTCTCACGGGCAAAGCCGCGCAGCGCCTTCTTGTCGTGGGGCTGCAGTTCCAGTGCCATCCGGTAGCAGTCGATGGGTTTGATGCTGGCGTGATCCGCATACTTGGCAGTGCGGGCGTAGAGTATGTAGAACTGGTAGTCGCGGCTCTCCTCACTGGTGTTGTTAAGCACATCGAGGGCAACGTCGTTGAAGCCGCGCTTCAACATGAAAGCTACAACCTCGCTGAACCGCTGTTCCAGTGCCGACCCTTTAAAGAGGGAACTGGTGAAGAATGCCAGTGCGCGTTCATCTTCGAATACGTTTCGAAACACGCTCCTGAACGTGAACAGCCGTGCGAAACGAAACATGTTCTGTAGATAGAGCCGCCTTTTGAAGGCAGCCGACAGCTGCTCCTCTTTGGGCACTATTCCGCCCAAAGGCGATGCCGCCGCTTGGCCACGTTCTAGCATTTCGAGGATAGATTGAGGCAGGACATCGACTATCTGGTCGAAGCCCAGTGCAAACGAGTACTTGTCGCTGTCGCAGAAAGCGGCCGTCTTCGTGATAGTCTTCAGAAAAATGTTGTACTTGTTCTGTTTCCAGATGCCACTGATGCTGGGGTGCTGTGGAAAGAATGGCACGAACCAGTTGCTGAGCGTCTGGAAGAAGGGGAAGCGCTTCATCAGCTTGAACCCGTGAAAGTAGATGTCGGAGCCTTGCTTCTGCATGTCGGCCATCTGTTGCATGCGGCGCTCCATCTGTTCCATGTACTGTTCGGTCTTTTCCGGATGCAGCACCGACTCCAGCTGGTCCTCCTCGGCCTCTTCCAGTCCGTTGCGCGTCAGCTTCAGATTGCTTCCCTTCATGATGTCGGGCATGATCTCCTTTTCAATGGTGCGTCCGTCGGCATCCGTTTTCAGCGAGTAGATCAGCTGCATCTGCAGTTCGGTGAGCTCGTTGCGACAGTGCTCGTCTTCGCATAGCTCATGTATCAGAGCCGCCTGCTCAGGATAAAGCGTCTGGTAACGTTTGTCCTGACAGAGCACCCATCCCACCAGTGCCCGCTGCCGCAATCCCTCATCGGTAGCATGCTGGTAGACCCGCATGAGGACGCGCAGCTTTTCAAAGTCGAAGCTGTTCATGCCGCTGAGCATGATGGCGCTGACGATGAGCTGCTGGTCGCGCACATCGACGGTTGGCGCGCTGAGCAGTTCGATGAAAGCGTCGGCGATGGACTCGCTCCACTGTGACGACATGACGATGTAGTCGAACAGGTCGCTGATCCACAGCTGGTGGCTCTCGTAGAGCTCTTTCTCCTTGGCAGCACCTACGTGTTCGGGCTCTAGCTCCAGCAGGGCCACGTTGCTGACGAAGTCTTCCAACTGCTTGCGAATCATTGCCATCGACCAGTTGCGTGCCGCCTGTCGTGGGCGTTTGTAGAGGTTCATTAGGTAAGGGCTGCCCTGCAGCCTCACCCGCTGTTCCATGTTGGCCGTAAGCACGTAGAGGCGCTGCAGCATTTGGTTGTAAAGCGCAGCGCGCTGATTGTCGCTGTAGCCACGGCGCCAGTAGTCGGTGAGCAGTGTATACTCGTTCTTGATGGCCGACAGCGTCTCCTGGTTGCCTTGCAGCTGTCCGCTCAGGAGGGCGTTCTCAGCCTCGCTGATGGCCTGTCCCAGTTTGCCGTCGACAATCTTGTCTTTTATTTGCTTGATGATGGGGTTCTCTGTCATCCTTTTCGCGAATTCTTAAGCCTCATTTGTACTTCAACCACGCCTTGGCCCTGTCGATATCGACCTGTCGCGGAGGCGTGGCATGATTGTAGCGAAGGTCAGCGGGCAGCGAGTCAACAGTCTCTGCCGAGACGCCGCAGTGTTTAACGATGAGTGGACTGAAGGCACCAAAGCCCTGCTCGTTGATGGAGTCGCAGGCCATGTCGTAAACCTTTAAGAAAGTAGACATTTGCTGTTGACGTTCAGCACTTTTCAGCACTTTCTCGCTGAAGGCAATCACGCCGTAGCGGCAATCCATCTGGCGGGTGTCCATCAGTACGGCACTGTTCAGCCGACGGGCCTGCGTGGCTTGTGGCTCAGGCAGCAGCAGGGCGTCGAGGATGCCATTCTCGAGCATGTTCAACCGCACACCCACGTCGTTGACTTGAATCTTGAACACCCGCTCAGCCTTCAGCTTGGCGCTGTCGACAGCATGGTCGGCGAGCAGTGCCGTGGCTGAGTAGCGTGTCATGGCAATCATCTTGTCGTCGAGTTGTTCCAGACGCTTCAGACGAGCGCTGGGGTTAGTCACCAACTGCCATGAGAGGTTGGTCTGTGTGGCATAGCGCAATGCCGTGCCTTTTCGTTGCATGCGTTCGGCGCGTACCAGGTCGGTGACCATGGCTTCCACGCGGCCTCTCAGCATGGCGGTGTCGGCATCCATCTGTGCCTGGTAGGGACGCAGCCGAACGTCCAATCCCTCCTGGCCGAACAAGCCGAGGCTGTCGGCCACGAAGAGGGGCAGACAGTCGAGTGTGGGCATGACGGCTATTTTCAGCGCTGCCGAGTCGGCTTGCAGCTCCACTCTCCTTGTAGCTTCGCGTTGCTGGCGCTTCTGCTCTTCGGACGTGCCGCATGCAATGGTGGCCAGCGTGATTAAAACAATGTAAAATCGTCTCATTGGGATGCAAAAGTACGAAAAAGTTTTGTAACAACGAAAAAAATGCGTAACTTTGTGCCTGAAAACTGAAAAATCATGGCAAAGGACAAGATTGCATACGTCTGTTCGAACTGCGGACAGGAGTCACCGAAGTGGATTGGCAAGTGCCCTTCGTGTGGACAGTGGAACACATTTAAGGAGTTTAAGGTGGCAGCCGACACGGGGCGCCAGGCCGCTGCTTCGGCTGCTGCCCAGGCCGGGCATGCCCTGCGTAAGAGCCGTGCCCTGCGTCTCAGCGACATCAGTGGTCGTGACGAGCGGCGCATCGACATGCGCGACGCCGAGCTCAACCGCGTGCTTGGTGGCGGACTGGTGCCAGGCAGCATCGTCCTCCTTGGCGGTGAGCCGGGCATTGGCAAGTCGACACTCTCGCTGCAGACCATGCTCAACCTGAGTCTTCCCTCCCAGCAGGGAGGAGACAGTGGGGGGCTGCGCATCCTCTACGTCAGCGGTGAGGAGAGCGCCTACCAGCTGAAGATGAGGGCGGAAAGAATAAAACCTGAAGGCGGCGGGCCCGACTTCCTCATTCTCTGTGAAAATTCGCTGGAGGCCATTTTCGAACATATTAAAGAGGAGAAGCCCGAGCTGGTGGTCATCGACTCTATCCAGACCATTGCCACCGAGGACGTCGAGTCGAGTGCTGGCAGTATTGCTCAGGTGCGAGAGTGTGCCTCGAGCCTGTTGCACTTTGCCAAGACCAGTGGCGTGCCCGTCATCCTCATTGGACACATCACGAAGGAGGGCACGCTGGCAGGCCCCAAAATCTTAGAGCACATCGTCGATACCGTCATCCAGTTTGAGGGCGATCAGCACTACATGTACCGCATTCTGCGAAGCATGAAGAATCGATTCGGAAGTACTTCGGAATTAGGTATTTATGAGATGCAGCAAAGTGGACTTCGACAGGTCTCGAACCCCTCTGAACTGCTCCTTAGCGAGAACCGCGATGGCCTGTCGGGCGTGGCCATCAGCTCGGCCATCGAGGGCGTGCGCCCCTTCCTCTTGGAGACGCAGGCACTGGTGTCGACGGCAGCCTACGGCACGCCTCAGCGTTCGGCGACGGGCTTCGACCAGCGACGCCTGAACATGCTGCTGGCCGTCCTCGAAAAGCGAGTGGGCTTCAAACTGATGCAGAAGGACGTGTTCATCAATATTGCCGGTGGACTGCGTGTCACCGACATGGCCATGGACCTTTCGGTCATCGCTGCCGTGCTGTCGAGCAACGTCGACACGCCGATAGAGCAGGGGTGGTGCATGTGCGGCGAGGTGGGGCTTAGCGGTGAGGTGCGTCCTGTCAACCGCATCGACCAGCGTATTGCCGAGGCTGAGAAGTTGGGCTTCCAGCACATCATCGTTCCGCAGTACAACCTGCAGGGCCTCGACCGCCGGAAGTTCCACATCGAGCTGCACCCCGTGCGGAAGGTGGAAGGTGCGTTGCGGGAGTTGTTCGGATAGTGGAGTCGTGAAATGTGGAGTTAAAGTACTTAAAGGACAATAGATTATGAAGAAACTTTTAATTTGTATCGTTTTAATGGCCGTCCAGCTGACGTGCGTCATGGCTCAGCCGCAGGACCTGGATGCCAAGTATGCTACCGAGCTGTTGAAACCTGGCACTGAAGCCCCCGACTTCAAGTTGAAGACGTTGGAGGGCAAGTCGTTCAAACTGTCTTCGTTGAGGGGACGCTATGTCGTGCTCGACTGCTGGGCATCGTGGTGCCCCGACTGTCGGAAGGACATCCCCAACGTGCTGCGTATGTATGAGAAGTTCCACCAGCAAGGTGTGGAGTTCGTCGGCCTGTCGTTCGATACCGACCGCGAGAAATGGCAGCAGGCCGTTGAGCAGTATGGCCTATGCTATACGCAGGTGAGCGAGCTGCTGCGTATGAAGGACTCACCGCTGGCTCAGGCTTACGGCGTACGCTGGATTCCATCGATGTACCTTATTGCCCCCGACGGCAAGGTCGTGCTTGGCACGGTGCTGTCCGACAAGCTGGAAAAGACACTCTACGAACGCTGCGCCAAGCCTTTCACATCCAACGTCGAGCAGCTGACCATCGATGGCAGCAAGGGTCGCCTGGCTGCCGTCATCCAGAAACCGGAGCTGCCGGCGGGTGGGCAATGTCCCATGGTGGTGCTCAGCCACGGCTTCACGGGCAACAAGGAGGCCCAGTTGCTCACTCTGGTCGCCGACTCGTTGCAGGCGCATGGCATCGCTTCCATCCGCTTCGATTTCAACGGACATGGAAAGAGCGAGGGCGACTTTCAGGAGATGACCGTCCCCAACGAGGTGGAAGATGCGAAATGCGTGATAGAGTATGTCCGCGACTTGCGCTATGTGTCAAAAGTTGCCATTGCCGGGCACTCGCAGGGTGGAGTGGTGGCAGCGATGACTGCCGGTGAGCTAACGGCAAACGACATCAGCGCCGTGGTGCTCTTTGCGCCTGCCGGCGTCATCCGCGACGATGCCATCCGTGGCTTAAAGCCCGACTTGTCGTTTGCTCGCGAGCTGAATCCCCTCGATCCACCTGAGTACATCGAGATCTGGGGAGGGCTGAAGCTGGGGCGCGACTATATCCGTTCGGCGCAGACGCTGCCTATCTATGCCACTGCCCAGCACTATCAGGGACCTGCACTCATTATCCACGGCACTGCCGACCGTACCGTTCCCTATACCTACGGCGAGCGGTTCCACGACATCTGGCCTTCCAGCGAGCTCGTCATTCTTGATGCCTTCGACCATGGTTTCTCGCAGTGCGTCTATCGTGTAGCTGATCTTGCCACCGACTATCTCGTCAAGACACTCTTGCCATCTGCTTCGAGGCAGACGGCAGGCGAGTAAGCATGAAAACGCTATCATAATAATAAGGTGAAGCACTCAAGGATGAGGAGAATTTGAAAAAAACACCTCCGACACGCCGTTTTTACTCATTTCGGCACGGAATTTGCTGCTTGGCTTATAAAGAAAGGAGACAAGCGATATGGCATTTATAGACTATTACAAGATTTTAGGCGTCCAGAAGGACATTCCCCAGAAGGACGTGAAGAAGGCATACCTGAAGCGTGCCAAGCAGTTCCATCCCGACCTGCACCCCGAAGACCCTAAGGCCAAGGCAAAGTTCCAGGCACTTAACGAGGCTTACGACGTCATCGGCGACCCTGAGAAGCGTCGTAAGTACGACCAGTATGGCGAGCAGTGGAAGGACGCCGAGGCTTTCGGCGGCTTCTCGAAAGGGCAGGGTGGGGGTGGCTCCCCCTTTGAGGGCTTCGACTTCAGCAATTTCCAGTCGGGCGGTGGCTTCAGCTCATTCTTCGAGAACCTCTTTGGTGGAGGCGGTGGTAAGGGCGGCTTCAGCTTTAACATGGGTGGCGATGGTGGTGGCTTTGCCCGTCAGACACCCCAAGAGTCGCACGCCTCTATCACTATCGACATGTACACGGCGCTGCTCGGCGGCGAGGTGATGGTGGGCCTGAGTGATGGCCAGAAGCTGCGCCTGAAGGTGAAGCCCGGCACGCAGCCTGGTACGAAGGTGCGACTGCGTGGCAAGGGGCAAGGTGGCACAGACCTCATCCTTACATACAACGTCACGCTGCCCACCTCGCTGAGCGACCACCAGCGTGAGCTGCTCATGCAGATGCGCGTTTCGTAAGGCCGCTCATACAATAAAAGATGGAAAAGTCCGTTAAATCAGTAATATGATGAAACGGACTTTTCTATTTCTCGCTATAGTGCTTGGGCTGGTAGCCTGTTCAGACGACGACTCGTTCACCACCAACCCGACGGCGACACTATCGTTCTCGACCGACTCGGTGCTGATGGACACGGTCTTCTCAACCGTGGGCTCACGCACCTACGACTTCTGGGTCTATAACCGCTCGCGTGAAGGCGTCAGGCTGGCCAGCGTGCGTCTGCGCCAAGGCAATCAGACGGGGTTCCGTGTGAATGTCGATGGTTCGTATCTTGACAACAGCCTTGGCTCGGTGGTTACCGACTTGGAGGTGCGCAAGGGCGACAGCATCCGCGTCTTCGTGGAGCTGACGGCACCTGAGAATGGACTGCCGGAAGCGAAGCTCATCGAGGACGACCTGCTGTTCCGTCTGGAGAGCGGCGTCGAGCAGAAAGTGTGTTTGCGTGGCTATGCGTGGGATGCCCTTCAGCTGCGTGACTTTGTGGTATCGAAAGACTCGCTGGTGGAGAGCACCAAGCCGGTGGTCATCTACGGTGGGTTGCGTGTCGACAGTGCGGTGACGCTTACCATCCGCAACACGACGCTCTACTTCCACGACAAGGCAGGCATCGATGTCTTTGGCACACTGAAAACCGAGAATGTCGTGCTGCGTGGCGACCGCCTTGACCACCTCTTCGACTACTTGCCTTACGACCGTGTCGATGGGCAGTGGCGAGGCGTAACCTTTCATTCATCATCGTTTAACAACCAACTGATAAATACTGAGATACGAAATACGGAGACGGGCGTCACCTGCGACTCGACAACCTTCTTCGGACCTGACGTGCAACGCCTCTATATGGAGCGCAGCATCGTCCATAACAGCAAGGGCAACGGCCTGCTGGCGTTCAACAGCTACATCGGTCTGCTGCGCTGTCAGTTCACTAACACGCTGGGCGACTGTGTGGCCGTCTATGGCGGTGCTGCCGTCATCGACCACTGCACGCTGGCACAGTTCTATCCGCTCTCAGCCGACCGTGGTGCTGCCCTGCGCTTCGCCAACTACTATGGCGACTATGCCTATCCGTTGGAGGCTATGCAGATGACGGGCTCCATCGTCACCGGTTATGCCGACGACGTGGTGATGGGCGCAAGCCGTCCCGACGATTCGCTTACTGTCTTCAACTACTTTTTCGAGAATAGCCTGTTGCGCACCCCTGTCGTCGACGATTCCATTAAGTTCGTGAACGTACGCTGGGAGACGCCCGACGACTCCATTCAGGGCAAGCAGCACTTTGTGCTCATCGACGAGGAGAACCTCATCTACGATTTCCATCTCGACTCGCTCAGCACGGCCCAGGGCCTGGGCTGCTATTAAATCCCTCCCGGCCTCCCCGAAGGGGAGGAGATAATTAGCCACGGTTGAACACGGTTGGACACGGAAAAACGTGAGAATTGAAAAAATAGAAACCCCTGCTATGCTGGTTGCATGGCAGGGGTTTGTGATTGAACTTTCCCACGCTTTTCTCTTTAACAACGAATTGAAACTAATCTCACGAATCGTACGAATTGTAATTGATTTCACAAATTTCCGCCGCAGCGGCGATTACTTGTGCGTAGCAAATTTGTGTAATTCGTGAAACTTGTTTCTATTTGTGTAATTCGTTTGATTCGTCTAAATTCGTTGTTTTAAAAGGTCTCAGGGATGGAAAATTTGAGTCTGCTCGGCGCGGACTGTGAGTCTGCTCGGCGCGGACTGGAAGCCTGCTCGGCGCAGACCGGGAGACTTCTCGGCGCAGACCGGGAGACTTCTCGGAGAAGACTGTGAGACTTCTCGGAGAAGACTGTGAGACTTCTCGGAGAGGACCGTGAGACTTCTATGAGAAGACTGTGAGACTTCTCGGAGCAGACTGGGAGACTTCTCGGAGAGATATTTTAAAGATGTAGCGAACGAGCGTCCGTTTACTGAGCAACGGGAATCTTGTCGATGCGGCGCTGATGGCGTCCGCCTTCGAAGTCAGTGGCGAAGAACTCGTCCATGATCAGGCGGGCCATCTGTTCGTCGATGAAGCGGCCAGGCATGACGAGCACGTTGGCATCGTTGTGCTGGCGAATAAGGTGAGCAATCTCCGGTTGCCAGCAGAGCCCGGCACGGATGGACTGGTGCTTGTTCAGCGTCATGTTGATGCCCTCGCCACTGCCGCAGATGGCGATGCCGGGATAGACCTCGCCCGCCTCGATGCCACGAGCCAACGCATGTCCGAAGTCGCTGTAGTCACAGCTCTCCTCATTCAGCGTGCCATAGTCTTTATACGCTAATCCTTTCTCGTCGAGATACTTCTTTACGAATTGTTTCAGGGCAAAGCCGGCGTGGTCGCTGGCTAAGCCAATAAGCTTTGTTTCCATATCAGTTGTGTTTATCAATTCGCCTGCAAAGATACAACCTTTTGGGCAAACCGCCAAATCTTTCGTAAAAAACATGCCACTCATGCACGTTGTTTGAAAAAAAAGTCGTAACTTTGCACCCAAATTTCTCAAGTTGAGTAGTAAGAAGTAGTAAGAAGTAGAAAGAAGTAGTGAGAAGTAGTTAAAAGTCGATGGACTTGACGCTACGATACAATGCGAAACTTGAATTAATAATTAAATCGAAAATATCACAGATGCCGGAAATATCAGTACGCGGCATGGAGATGCCCGAATCGCCCATTCGTAAGCTTGCCCCCTTGGCCGCTGCAGCCAAGCAGCGGGGCACGCGGGTGTATCATCTGAACATCGGACAACCTGACCTGCCAACACCACGCGAAGGACTTGACGCCCTGAAGCACATCGACCGCCAGATACTGGAGTATTCACCCTCGCAGGGCTATCAGAGCTACCGCGAGAAGTTGGTGGGCTACTACGCGAAGTACAACATTCAAGTCACTGCCGATGACATCATCATCACCAGCGGTGGCTCCGAGGCGGTGCTCTTCGCCTTCCTTAGCTGCCTGAACCCCGGCGACGAGATTATCGTGCCGGAGCCTGCCTATGCCAACTATATGGCTTTTGCCATCTCGGCGGGCGCCCGCATCCGTACCATCGCTACCACCATTGAGGAAGGTTTCTCGCTGCCTAAAGTCGAGAAGTTCGAAGAACTTATTAATGAACGCACGCGCGCTATAATGATATGTAACCCCAACAACCCCACGGGCTACCTCTACACGCGGCGTGAGATGAACCAGATTCGCGACCTGGTGAAGAAGTATGACCTCTACCTATTCAGCGACGAGGTTTACCGTGAGTACATCTATACTGGCTCGCCCTATATTTCGGCCTGCCATCTGGAGGGCATCGAGCAGAACGTCATCCTCATCGACTCCGTCAGTAAGCGTTACTCAGAGTGTGGCATCCGTATCGGTGCACTCATCACGAAGAACCGTGAGGTGCGCGCTGCCGTCATGAAGTTCTGTCAGGCACGCCTGTCGCCACCACTCATCGGACAGATTGTGGCCGAGGCGTCGCTCGACGTGTCGGAGGAGTACATGCGCGATGTCTACGACGAGTATGTCGAGCGCCGCAAGTGCCTCATCGACGGTCTGAACCGTATTCCTGGCGTCTACTCACCCATTCCCATGGGCGCCTTCTACACTGTGGCACGCCTGCCGGTCGACGATGCCGAGAAGTTCTGCCGCTGGTGTCTCGCAGAGTTCAACTATGAGGGAGAAACGGTGATGATGGCCCCCGCTGCGGGCTTCTACACCACGCCGGGTGCAGGCCGTGACCAGGTGCGCATTGCCTACGTGCTGAAGAAGGAAGACCTGGAGCGTGCCCTAGTGGTGCTGCAGAAAGCCCTCGAGGCCTATCCGAACCGGAGAGATTGAGAGACTGAATAATCGGGAATTGGTGAAATCGTGAAATACATCAGCTTTCCACTTTATATTGCCCAGCGTATCAATGGCGACAACGACGACAAGCAGGTCAGTCGCCCTGCCATTCGCATCGCTACCATCGGCGTGGCCATCGGCCTGGCAGTGATGATTGTCACCGTCAGCGTCGTCATGGGCTTCAAGCACACCATCCGCGACAAGGTGGTGGGCTTCGGTAGTCATATCCAGGTGCAGAACCTGTTTACGTATACCTCGTCGAATACCTATCCTATCTGTATGGGCGACAGCATGCTGGAAGTGCTTGGCGGCATCGATGGCGTGCGACACGCTGCACGTTACACGATGGCACAGGGCATCCTGAAGACCGACGATGACTTCCTGGGGGTGGTGTTCAAGGGCGTGGGCCCTGAGTACGACACGACCTTTCTCAGCGAATGCATTGTTGACGGCGAGCTGCCACAGTTCTCGGATACTGCCACCACCTACCCGCTGCTCATCTCGAAGACAATGGCCGACAAGCTGTTGCTGAAGACGGGCGAGCGTGTCTTTGCCTACTTCATTGGCGATGACGATGTGCGCGCACGCCGCTTCACCATCACGGGCATCTATCAGACCAATATGAAGCGCTTCGACGACCTGTTCTGCCTTACTGACATCTATGCTGCCCGAAAGATTAACGGCTGGGACACCGATATGTGCTCAGGCGCTGAGTTGCTTGTCGACGACTTCGACCGCTTAGAGGAGACCAGTCTTAATGTGGTGGCACAGGTGAATCGCACAAGCGACGGGCAGGGCAACAGCTATGCGACGCAGAACATCCGTGAGGCTTACCCGCAGGTGTTCTCATGGCTGGAGCTGCTCGACATCAATGTCTGGATCATCCTAGCGCTGATGGTTGCCGTGGCGGGGTTCACCATGATTAGCGGACTGCTGATCATCATTCTTGAGCGTACGCAGATGATTGGCGTGCTAAAAGCCCTTGGTGCTCGCAACAAGACCATCCGCCACACGTTCCTCTGGTTTGCCGTCTTCATCATCGGGCGCGGACTGCTGTGGGGCAACATCGTGGGCATCGGCATTGTCGTGCTGCAACAGCTGACGGGCTTCGTGCGCCTCGACGCGCAGACCTACTACGTCAGCGAGGCGCCCATGGAACTGTCAGTGCCTATCATCGTGCTGCTCAATGTGGCTACGCTCATCATCAGCGTGCTGGCTCTCATAGCTCCCAGTTTCCTTGTCAGCCACATCCATCCCGCACGTTCCATGCGGTACGAATAAGCTATTTCCGCCTTTTCCTTTAAAATAACTAAAAATTGCACGAAAAGTTTGGGAATGTGCAAGAAACATTGTACCTTTGCACAAAAATTCTAAAACCGTGCAAAAAGTGACGTGCCGACACACCTCTGCGAAGGGGTGAGTACGCACTCGAAGCTATTTTACAAGCAATGGAAAAAGTACCTAGTTTTAACGAACTAATCGAGAAAAGCATCATCGATCATTGGGACATGAACGCGCTCACCGACTACCGGGGGCAGACACTGCAGTACCACGACGTGGCTCGCAAGATTGAGAAGGTGCATATTCTTTTTGAGAATTCCGGTGTCACAAAGGGCGACAAGATTGCCATTTGCGGGCGAAACAGCAGCCAGTGGGCTGTCGCATTCCTGGCCACACTGACCTATGGCGCCATCGCCGTGCCCATTCTTCATGAGTTCATGCCCGAACAGATTCATAACATTGTGAACCACAGCGATGCCAAGCTGCTCTTTGCGGGCGACCATGTGGCCGGCACCATCGACCCAGAGCAGATGCCAGGCCTCGAGGGCGTGATACGCAACACCGACTACTCACTGCTCATCGCACGCACCGACAAGTTGACCTACGCCCGCGAGCACCTCAACGAGCTCTTCGGCAAGAAGTTCCCAAAGAACTTCCGAAAGGATCACATCAGCTACTACCGTGAGGCCGACGGCGAGGAATTGGCTATGATCAACTACACCAGCGGCACCACGGGCTTCTCGAAGGGTGTCATGCTTCCTTATCGTGCACTGTGGTCGAACTACGACTTTGCCTGCAAAGTGATGGGGCAGCAAGTGAAGGCTGGGTCAAGCGTTATCTCCATTCTGCCCATGGCCCACATGTATGGCATGGCTTTCGAGTTCCTCTTTGAGTTCCTGCGTGGCTGCCACGTTTTCTACCTCAACCGCACCCCATCGCCGGCTATCATCGCCCAGGCTTTCGCCGAGGTGAAGCCCGCCATCATCATCGCCGTGCCGTTGGTCATCGAGAAGATCATACGCAAGCGGGTGTTCCCCAAGATTCAGAACAACCGCATGCGCCTGCTGCTCCAGATGCCATTCATCAACCTGCGGGTTCGTGAGATGATCTGTAACGAGGTGAAAAAAGCCTTCGGTGGCGAGTTCTTCGAGGTCATCATAGGTGGAGCGGCATTCAACCGAGAGGTGGAGCAATTCCTGCAGCAGATACAGTTCCCGTTCACGGTGGGCTATGGCGCCACGGAGTGCGCACCCATCATCTGCTATGCCGACTGGGGAGAGTTTGTGCCCGGCAGCTGCGGGCGCGCTGTCACCCACATGGAGGTGCGTATCGACTCTCCCAATCCGCGCAGCATTCCTGGCGAGATTCTGGCACGCGGCATGAATGTCATGCTCGGCTACTACAAGAACGAGGAGGCTACACGCGAGACCATCGACCGCGACGGCTGGTATCACACTGGCGACCTCGGCACGATGGATGCCGACGGCAACGTCTACATCAATGGTCGTTCGAAGAACATGCTCCTCGGCTCGAATGGTCAGAACATCTACCCCGAGGAGATTGAGGACAAGCTCAACTCTATGGCCATGGTCGTCGAGAGCATCGTTGTGCAGCGTGACACGAAGCTCGTCGCACTTGTTCATCCCGATATGGACGAGGCCAAGAGCATGAGTCTTACTCGCGAAGACCTGCAGAATATCATGAACCAGAATCTGGCCGGTCTGAACCAGCAACTGCCTGCATACGAGAAGATTAGCGAGATAGAAATCCACGATCAGGAGTTTGCCAAGACGCCCAAAAAGAGCATCAAGCGCTACCTCTACAAATGAACCTATGTTCGTAGGCCAACTAACCTATGTTCATACCCCCCATGAACCTATGTTCGTAGCGCCACGAACATAGGTTCATTTTTTCTGGCAGGCAGCACATACTCCCTTCACAACATATTCCGTCTCGTCAGGCACGAAACCGGCGGGCAGCGCGACGGTCGGAATCTCAACGTTGGTAAGGCAGAACGTGCGGTGGCAACGGCGACAGGTCAGGTGTACATGTCCGTGACAATGACGCGTGTCGTCAATATGGCAGACGCAGTACTTCTGTGCCCCCGACCCGTCGTCGATGTCGTGCAGCAGATGGGCTTCCGTCAGGAGCGTCAGCGTACGGAAGAGTGTTGAGCGGTCTACCGTTGGCAGTGCCGCCTCCAGGTCGGCCAGGCTGAAGGCATCCTTGAACCCATGTCGCACTTGTCGCCAGATCATCAGTCGTACGGCCGTAATCCTCAGTCCTGCATTCAGCAGCGCCTGCTCGTCAGTTATTTCTATGTGCATTCTTTCTTTGAGTAGTTGTTCGGCTGCAAAGTTACGAATAATAGTCTGAACAGCCAAGGCAATTCTGTAAAAAACGAACGAATTGTTTGCTTATCTCACGAAAAAGTAGTATCTTTGCACCTGATTACTAACTAACAACAACATGAAACGATTTTTAGCGACGGCCATCGTGGCCATCGGCCTGTCAGCAACAGCGACAGCCGCCGAACCAGTCAGCGTCACTGTACATACGAAGCAGGGCGTGCAGACCATTCACAAAGAGATTTACGGACAGTTTGCCGAGCACCTCGGCACTTGCATCTATGGCGGACTATGGGTAGGCCCCGACAGCCCCATTCCCAACATTGACGGTTACCGCAAAGACGTGTTCGAGGCCTTGAAAGCGCTGCAGATTCCCGTGCTGCGCTGGCCTGGCGGTTGCTTTGCCGACGAATATCACTGGCGTGACGGCATTGGCCCGCGCTCTAAGCGCCCATCGATGAAGAACAACAACTGGGGTGGCACCATCGAGGACAACTCCTTTGGCACCCACGAGTTCCTGAACCTCTGCGAGATGCTTGGCTGTGAACCCTATATCAGCGGCAACGTAGGCAGTGGCACTGTCGAGGAACTTGCCAAGTGGGTGGAGTACATGACCAGCGAGGAGGGCACGCCGATGGCAAACCTCCGTAAACAGAATGGTCGCGAGAAACCGTGGCACGTGAAGTTCCTCGGCGTGGGCAATGAGTCGTGGGGCTGCGGTGGCAGCATGCGCCCCGAATACTATAGTGACCTCTACCGCCGCTACAGCACCTACTGCCGCAACTACGACGGCAATCATCTCTACAAAATCGCCAGCGGTGCCTCCGATTACGACTATGACTGGACACGCGTGCTGATGGACCGGGTGGGCAACCGCATGCAGGGCCTCTCGCTGCACTACTACACTGTCAGTGGCTGGAACGGGTCGAAGGGCTCCGCTACACAGTTCGATGACCAGCAGTACTACTGGACACTGGGCAAGTGCCTGGAGATTGAGGGCGTCATCAAGAAGCACAAGGCCATCATGGACGAGAAAGACCCGCAGCGGCGCATCGGCCTGCTGGTCGACGAGTGGGGTACTTGGTGGGACGAGGAGCCTGGTACCGTCCGCGGACATCTTTATCAGCAGAACGCCCTGCGCGACGCTTTTGTGGCTGCACTCTCGTTGAACGTCTTCCATCGCCACACCGACCGTGTGCGCATGGCCAACATCGCACAGATTGTCAATGTCTTGCAGTCGATGATTCTCACCGACCAGAAGGATGGCGGGCACATGGTGCTCACGCCTACCTATCACGTCTTCCAGATGTACACACCCTTCCAGGAGGCTACCTTCCTGCCTCTCGACATCGACAGCCCCCAGATGCGGGTGCGCCATGAGATGAATCGTGACATGAGCGACGACAGCTTCCGCACGCTGCCCCTCGTCTCGGCCTCTGCCGCTAAGACGAAGGAGGGCGCACTGGTGCTCTCGCTGACCAACGTTAGCCTCGACCAGCCACAGGAGCTCAGCATTACCCTTGAGGATTTTACGGCCAAGGAGGTTGCCGGGCGTATGCTCACTGCTAAGAATGTCGCCGACTACAACGACTTCGAACATCCTGACCGCGTGGCTCCCATCGACTTCAAGGATGCCAAACTAAGCAAGAAGGGGTTGCTGACGGTGAAACTGCCAGCAAAGTCGCTGGTGGTGCTCACCCTGAAGTAGTCTTTCCGTCTTTTATCCTTCCCTCCTCCCTTTGAGGGAGGCAGGAAGGGCTTTTCATCTTTATTCTTTCATTTTTCATCTTCTCTTTTTGGCTGTTTGAATATTTTTTCGTAACTTTGCCGACAATTTACACATATCTTCTAAAACAAAGTATTTATGAACGACAACAAGGTAATGAATCGCGCAGCGGACAACATCCGTATTCTGGCCGCTGCAATGGTAGAAAAAGCAAAGAGTGGGCATCCCGGAGGTGCCATGGGTGGTGCAGATTTCATCAACACGCTGTATAGTGAGTTCCTCGTCTACGACCCGGAGAACCCTGAGTGGGAGGGACGCGACCGCTTCTTCCTCGACCCCGGCCACATGGCCCCCATGCTCTACTCACAGCTGACGCTTATCGGTAAGTACACACTGGCCGACCTGCAGCAGCTGCGCCAGTGGGGGAGCGTCACGCCTGGCCATCCCGAGCGTGAGCTGGCACGTGGCATCGAGAATACCAGCGGCCCCTTAGGCCAGGGGCACACTTTCGCCGTGGGTGCCGCCATCGCTGCCAAGTTCCTGAAGGCCCGCTTGGGCAACGTCATGAACCAGACCATCTACGCATACATCTCTGACGGTGGCGTGCAAGAGGAAATCTCGCAGGGCGCAGGCCGTATTGCCGGTAACCTGGGGCTTGACAACCTCATCATGTTCTACGACGCCAACGACATCCAGCTCTCTACGCGCACCGAGGTAGTGACCTCTGAGGACACGGCCCGCAAGTATGAGGCATGGGGCTGGTACGTGCAGAAGATCGATGGAAACGACGTCGACCAGATTCGCGAAGCTATCCGTAATGCACAGGCTGAGGCTGAGCGTCCGAGCCTTATCATCGGTCATTGTGTCATGGGCAAGGGTGCCCGCAAGGCCGACGGCTCCAGCTACGAGAGCAACTGTGCCACCCACGGTGCACCCCTCGGTGGTGACAACTTCGTGCAGACGATGAAGAACCTGGGTGCCGATCCCGAGAACCCATTCCAGATATTCCCCGAGGTACAGGAGATGTACGACCGTCGGCGTGAGGAGCTGAAGCAGATTTGTGCCCAGCGCTATGCCGAGAAGGAAGAGTGGGCCAAGGGCCATCCCGTACAGGCCAAACAACTGGAAGAGTGGTTCAGTGGCAAGGCTCCGCAGATCGACTGGACGAAGGTCGAGCAGAAGGCTGGTGCTGCCACGCGCGGTGCCAGTGCCACGGTGCTCAGCGCACTTGCCGAGCAGGTGCCCAACATGATCTGTGCCTCGGCCGACCTGAGCAACAGCGACAAGACCGACGGCTTCCTGAAGAAGACCCACGACCTGGTGCGTGGCGACTTCACTGGCGCCTTCTTCCAGGCTGGCGTGGCCGAGCTGACGATGGCTTGCTGCTGCATCGGCATGGCGCTGCATGGTGGCGTCATTCCTGCCTGCGGCACGTTCTTCGTATTCTCCGACTATATGAAACCCGCTGTGCGTATGGCTGCCCTGATGGAGCTGCCCGTGAAATTCATATGGACGCACGACGCCTTCCGCGTTGGTGAGGACGGTCCTACCCACGAGCCCGTGGAGCAGGAGGCTCAGATTCGCCTGATGGAGAAGCTGAAGAACCACAGCGGACGCCCCTCGATGCTTGTCGTCCGTCCTGCCGATGCTGAGGAGACCACCGTCTGCTGGCGCATGGCAATGGAGAACACGCTGACGCCCACTGCTCTCATCTTCTCCCGTCAGAACATCGACATGCTGCCTGAGGGCAACGACTACTCGCAAGCCACACGTGGCGCCTACATCGTGGCAGGAAGCGATGCCGACTACGACGTCATTCTGCTGGCTAGTGGCTCAGAGGTGAGCACCTTGCTCGCCGGTGCCAAGCTGCTCCGCGAGGACGGCGTGAAGGTGCGTGTGGTCAGCGTTCCCAGTGAGGGCCTGTTCCGTCAGCAGCCTGCTGACTATCAGCAGAGCGTGCTGCCCGCTGGCAAGAAGAAGTTCGGCATGACCGCCGGTCTGCCTGTCACCCTCGAGGGGCTTGTCGGTGGCGACGGCTGTGTATGGGGCATGCAGAGCTTCGGTTTCAGCGCTCCTTACAAAGTGCTCGACGAGAAGCTTGGCTATACTGGCCAGAACGTCTACGAGCAGGTGAAGAAGCTGCTGGCATAGCATGAACCTTTAGTCTCCCTAAGTGCATTCATGGGGGAGACTTCTATTGGGAGACCTCTCTGAGGCCTCCTGTACGAGGGGGATAAGTTACCTTTTCCGTGGAGAAGTAACTTATCCCCTTCTTCATACCCCATAGTGACAAGATTTTCAGTACGATGCAAACGATGTTGACAAGCAATTCAGTTTAACCCGGTGAAAACTGTCAAGTGAAATCATGAAAAGTCAAGGAAAAGGCACATAGGAATAGATTCTCTACGTGCGAATGTTGGTTCCTGCGCAGGAAACCGATGGTTTCCTCCATAGGAAACCGATGGTTTCCACGGTAGGAAACCGATGGTTTCCTGTAAGGCTCCCATTAGGAAACCGATGGTTTCTTTCATTCTTGTTCTGGCGGTTGGGAAAGACACACGTCACATTTCGCCCCCTGTAGAGACGTCACAGTGTGGCATTTCTACTGTAGCGTTTCTACCGCCCGCAGTACACGTTTTCGGTGATTTTACACCTAATATTTGTTAAATTCCGAAATTTAATATCACAATATCACCATTAATATCACACTTTAACCTATTGTGTAACATAGACATACGCCGTGTGTGATATTAGTGATATTACTTTTTGAAAAAACTAATGATGTATAGCAGAGCTGGCTATACAAGTTGGCGCAAGAGGCTTCCATTCATCGTCTTGTTCCAACAGCTCTTCTAACGACCTCTTACTACATAAGTTCTTCGCAGAGCGAAGCGGCAAAGCCGAGCGGAGCAAATGCGAAACTTGAATTCATCTTTTTTAAGACGGCAAGTGGTCTGCAATTGCTGAATAAGTTGTATCTTTGTATTGCAAAGTTTGTAATATGGTAGCCAATATGGAAAAAATAATTCATAAACGACATAAAGAAGCGACCTTGCATTTGCAAGTGACCTATGGCCGGGCGGACTTAAGATGCTGAAAGCTTCTTATGCCAACAGCTACATCGTAACCAAAAAATGAGTTTGAATTGAAAAATAGCGCATTTCCACTTTACATTTTCTCTGTCTGAACTGTATTATAAGTGTATGACACGAAAAGAAGTTGAAAATCTGTTCAAGACGCACTACACGCAGATGTATCATCTGGCACTCACACTGCTCTTCGACGAAGCCGAGAGCAAGGATGTGGTGAGCGAGGTGTTCGCCAACCTGCTCAGTGGCAAGACGATGATGCGAGCAGACAATGCACGAGCGTTTCTGTTGGCGAGTGTGCATCATCGCTGTCTGAATGTGTTGCGGCACAAACAGGTGCAAGAACGCTTTGCACGTCTACTCACAGAGAACAGCGATAAACTTGTCAACGGCGATACGGCGGAAGATAAAATGCAGATGGAAGAACTGATGCGCTATGTGCGGAACAACCTGTCACCGATGGAGCAGAATACCTTCCGAATGCGCTACCTAAAGGAGATGACCTGCCAGGAGGTGGCTGAAGCGCTGAACGTAAGCCGCCAGACCGTTCACACCTACCTGAAGCAGGCTGTGGAGAAAATCAGAAAGTATTTCAATTCAAACTCAAAAGCAATATGATGACCGATGAAAAGCGTATAGAGTGGCTCCTGGAATTACAAAACCACCCTGAGCAACTGACCGACGAACAGTTGCAGCAGATACTCGCCGATGACGAGATGCACCGGCTTGTAGAGCAACTTGGCTTCGCTAAGCGTGCCTTTAAGCACAATGAACTGACGAACGAGCGAGAGCAGAGTGATGCTTGCATCGACTCTGCCGAGCGAGGAGGAAGAAGGCGAAGCCAACTTATAAACGACACGCCTGATGTGGATGCCGAATGGGAGAAATTTGCAACTTGTCATGCCGAGCAACTGGATGCCCTTGACGAAGAAAAGCCCAAGTGGCATTCTTTATTCTTTACTCTTCATTCTTCATTTCAAAAGATTGCGGCATTCTTCATAGGTGTGCTCTTGGCTTCGGGCATTGCCTATGCTGCCATTCAAATTGTGCGCAATATCAACACTTCTAAACCTCAACCGCCTACTACGGAGCAAACGACCGACATCGAGCCAGTCACTTCCTTGCCCGCAGATACGATTAAGGCAGACACCATCACGTCTGAGTCTTACGTTTTCAACAATGTGCCACTCGACTCCATGCTCGCGGCCATTGCTGCTGCCCACGGGGTCGACGTTGAATTTGAGAATGAAGCTGCTCGCGGGCTTCGTTTCCATTTCGTATGGAAGCGTGAAGACAGCCTCGCTCGCGTCGTAGAGAAGTTGAACACTTTCGAAGCCGTGAACATCGGTATGGAAGACAAAAAGCTGTTGGTAAGATGAGACACACGTTATATACTTTAACACTCATGGCCTGCATCCTCTGCATGCCACTTGACACCTTCGCACAGCGTGTCAGCCACATATATAATAATGTGTCGCTCAGCGAAGCCCTGCTTCAGCTGAACAACGAGCAGAAGGAAATGACAAACGAGCAAGCGCAGAGTGATGCTCGCGTCAACTCTGCCGAGCGAGGAGGAGTTCGACGTAGTCAATACGTCATCAACTTTCTCTACAATGAGTTGGAGGACTTCCGCATCACCACCACCGTCAGCCGCAAGTCGCTACCCGATGCCATCCAACAGATGATAGGCTTCTATCCCGTCCGTATGACCGTGAAGCCCGACGACCACGAGATCTATGTGGAGTGTACCAATAAGACTGACCGCCGTCTGACGGGTACCATTATCGACGAACAGAGCCAGCCCGTTGCGTATGCCAACGTCGCCATCCTCAATCCCACTGACTCCACGCTGCTTAGTGGCGGAGTATCGAATGAAAGCGGGTATTTCGCCATTCCCTACGAAACTCCTCCCTCAATCGGGGGAGGCCGGGAGGGAGCCGTCCTCGCCCGCATCTCCTACGTCGGCTATAAGACCATCTATCGGCTTTGTAACCAGTCTGAACTTGGTACAATACGGATGCAGCCAGAAACACAAACATTGAAAGGCGTAACCGTGAAAGGTGAGCGAATCGTCTCGACAACGGAAAACGGGCACCTTGTTTACAACATGCCGATGTTGCTGCAGGTCTATCCTGCCGACGATGCCTACGAGGCCCTGACACGCATCCCCGGCGTCATTGACATGAACGGCAGCCTCTTGTTCTGCGGTCAGCAGGTGACGCTTATCATCAATGGCAAGGCGACAACGCTCGATGCCGGCAAGGTGGTAGAACGGCTGAAGGCTATGCCTGCCGACATGCTGGCCAAGGCCGAGGTGATGCCGTCGGCTCCTGCCAAATACCATGTGCGAGGCATGGCCATCAACATCGTGACAAAGGACTTTACGGGCACCAACCAGCTCTCAGGGCAAAACAAGTGGGTATGGCGGCAGAGCAGATACGGCACGGGGTACTGGGCACCCAGCATCATCTTTAACCAGGGCAAGCTGAGCATGGATTTGTCGTATGGCTTCACCAAAGGCAGTGGCTACGGGCAGGTGGAGCACGAGGCTAACCATCCGCTGGGCGACCAGCGCAAGGCCTACAGCGACGAGACCCACAACCGCAGCGACGGCTTCGACCACGAATACCGCATCGGCATGGACTATACCTTCAGCGACGACCACCGCCTTAGTCTGGCTTATACTGGCCAGTGGAGCAGCACACGCTCCACCAACACCACCACGGGCACCGCACTATCCACGCAGCACTCCCACGAGCACGACTATCTGCACAACATCGACGCCAGCTACGACACGCCTTTCGGCTTAGAACTCAGCGCCTCCTACACCAACTATCAGAATCCACGTACGCAAAACCTCGACGGCGAGATGTTCAACACCCGGCGCGACCTCTTCGTAGACAGCCGCCAGAAGGTCAGCAAGTGGCTCTTCACCGCCGACCAGACACACGCGCTGAGGAATGGCTGGGAGCTGAACTATGGTAGCAAGGCACAGTTCACGAACAATAACAGCTATCAGACTACGCTTGACACGGAAGGAAGGGCGATTCCCGACGCTTCGACTCACGTCGACTACGACGAGCGCATCGTCAACGCCTACGCAGGTTTCAGCAAGCAGATGGGCGAAGCGCTGAGCTTCGACGCCTCGCTGACCATGGAGCAGTATCACGCCACGAAGTGGGACGAGTGGCGCGTCTACCCTCAGTTCAACGCCATGTGGAACGTCAACGCGAAGAACATGCTCAACCTCTCGTTCAGTAGCGAGGCCGTCTATCCCAGTTACTGGAGCACCATGAGCAGCATCTACTACGCCTCGGCCTACAGCGAGATATGGGGCAATCCTGACCTCAAGCCCATGTCGAAATACGACATTAACCTGATGTGGCAACTCAATCGCAAGTATACTTTCACGGCCTTTGCACAATTTGAGCCCGACTATTTTGTGCAAATGGCTTATCAGCCCTCCGACCGCATGGCAGTTGTCATGAAGGAAACCAATTTCGACTACTCCAACTACTTCGGCCTGCAAGCTTCTGCGCAGTTCAGCGTTGGCAGTTGGCTTAACGGCAATGTCATGGCCACCGCCCTTTACCGCCACGACAAGACCAATTTCTTCGACCTGCCCATCGACCGCACCTGCCTCTCTGGCATACTGGGTGGCATGGCCGTAGCCAAGTTGTCGCAGAAGCACAACATCCAGTTCATCCTCAATCCGTTCTTCCAGTCAAAGGCCATCCAAGGTCTTTACGACATTGACCCCTTCCTGCGGCTCAATGCCACGCTCCGCTACACCTCCAAAGCTGGCAAGTGGAGCCTTGTGGCCAAAGGCGAGAATATTCTGAATACCCATATTGACACCCACTCCACGATAGCCAATCAGAACTACAGCATGTGCGTTTGGATTCCCTATGCGAACTATTCGCTCACCGCCATCTACCGCATCGGTAACTTCAAGGAGAAGCAGAAGAAGGCTGTGGATACCTCGCGCATGGGGTATTGAACCGACTATAATTGAAGCTCATATTGATGAGATAAGCAATCACGCCTCTACCATAGAAAAGAGGTTGTACGACACAGGCTATATAGCAGCAGCCTATCTCGCCAAGGTGCTTGCCAGCCAAACGAACCAGATTGTCATCTGTTTCAAAACACAAAAAAGCGACGAGCTTCACAGCTGGTCGCTTTTTCTTACTTCAAATAGGTATTAGTTCTTTTAAGGTAAAAAGATTGTTTTCAGGATAACGATGCAAAGATAATGCTTTTTCGTGAACCCTGCAAACTTTTTCGCCTTTTTTTTTCAAAAAAGTTTATGTGTGCCCACACAGCGCGGTTGATTTGTGTCAAGAGTGCACAAAAGTGTATTTTTTCGGTCATTTTGAGGTGACATGTCAGTTGTCATCGCCACCGTCAACAAGTTCCTCCATTTCCTCAATGTTGAGCAACTCGTCATCATCGTTGCCGACATACATGGCGCCACAGGGGTCAAAGTCCTCAGGAATGTCGAACTGATCGTCCTGGGTGTAGCCAAGCGACGGGTCGGCATAGACCTTGTTGATGTAATTGGCAAAGATGGGCAGTGCCAGCGCGGCACCTTGGCCTTGGGTCATATTGTCGAAGTGGATGTCGCGATCGTCGCCGCCAACCCAGCAACCCGTGACGAGTTTTGGCGCCACGCCCATGAACCAGGCGTCGCTGTTGTCGTTGGTAGTACCTGTTTTGCCACCGAGCGGAGCGGTGATGTTGTGGCGGTAGCGCAGTCGTCCGGCAGTGCCTCCGTCGACGACGGCGCGCAGCATGTAGAGCATCTTGTACGAGCTCTCGGCGCTGATGACCTCGTTCATGCGTGGAGTGAAGCGTGCCAGCTCGTTACCTTCGTTGTCGACGATGTGTGTGACGTAGAGTGGGGCGGTGCGTATGCCGTGGTTGACGAATGCCGTATAGGCACTGACCATCTCAGCGACGGTGATTTCGCAGGGGCCGAGGCATAGTGCTGGCGAGGGGTGTATCTCAGGGTTGTTGATGCCGTAGTTGCGCAGCAGGGTGACGAAACCTTCGGGTGTGAGGTAGTTCATCATGAGGTGAGCCGATATCCAGTTGTTCGACTGCTGCAGACCCCATTTCAGGGTGACCATCTCGCCATAGCGTGCACGACTGCCGTTGCGCGGTGTCCAGGGCTTGCCTGCTACGTAGTAGGTCTCCTGAACATTGGGCACCTGGTCGCAGGGGGTCATACCGTCCTGCATGGCTTGTGAGTAGAGCAGGGGCTTGATGGTGGAGCCCACTTGGCGCCGTCCCTCCGTAGCCATGTCGTAAGCGAAGTGCTGGAAGTCGAGTCCGCCGACGTAGGCTTTCACCTGTCCGTCCTGCGGTGACATGCTGAAGAAGCCAGTGCGCAGGAACGACTTGTAGTAGCGGATAGAGTCCATGGGCGTCATGGTGGTGTCTACCTCGCCGCGGTCGTAGGTGAAGACGGTCATCTTCACAGGCGTATTGAAGGCCTTGCGGATGTCGGTTTCTGAGGCGCCTGCAGCCAGCATCGTGTTGTAGCGCTCACATTGGCGCACGTTGCGCTGCAGTATTTTATCGACGTCGGCTTTCGACAGCTTGTTGGAGTAGGGTGGGTTGGCTTTCTGCCTGTTGGCCTTGCTGAATTCGGGCTGCATCTTTGCGACGACGTGCTCGTAACAGGCTTCCTCGGCATACTTCTGCATGCGTGAGTCAATGGTGGTGTAGATCTTGAGGCCGTCGGTATAGATGTTGTAGTAGGAGCCGTTGTGCTTCTTGTTCTTGTTACACCACCCGTAGAGCGGGTCGTGGACCCAGTTGAGCGAGTCGATGTGGTATTTGACGCGGTTCCACTGCGGGTAGTTCTTACGCTCGGGCTTACGAGCCATCATGTAGCGGCGCAGGAAGTCGCGGAAGTAGGTGGCCATGCCGGCGTTGTGGTCGGCAACGTGGAACTGCAGCGTGAGTGGCTCGCGGCAGAGGCTGTCGAACTGCTCGCTGGTGATATAGCCAGCCTTCCGCATCTGGTCGAGCACGACGTTGCGGCGACTCTGGCTACGGTCGTGGAAGCGGCGCGGGTTGAAGTAGGACGGGTTCTTACACATACCGACGAGCGTGGCGCACTCGGTCGTGCTGAGGTCTTTAGGCTCCTTTGAGAAGTAGGTGGCGGCAGCGGTCTTGATGCCCACGGCATTGTTGAGGAAGTCGAAGTAGTTCAGGTACATGGCGATGATCTCCTCCTTCGTATAGTTGCGCTCCAGCTGAACGGCGATGACCCATTCGATGGGTTTCTGCAGCATGCGCTCCATCGACGAGTGGGCCGCATCGCTGAACAGCTGCTTGGCCAACTGCTGGGTGATGGTGGAGCCACCGCCGGCGTTCTTCTGCTGAAGGATGCCGCGCTTGAGGATGGCACGTCCGAGGGCATAGAAGTCGACGCCCGAATGGTCGTAGAAACGCGCATCCTCAGTGGCCACGAGCGCATGAACAAGGTCGATGGGCAAGTCTTTGTAGTCCACCATTACGCGGTTCTCGCGACTGACGCTCCACGTGCCCATGAGCTTGCCGTCGGCAGAGTAGACCTGTGAGGCATAGCGGTTGATGGGGTTCTGAAGGTCCTCGATGGGCGGCATGTAGCCAATCATCCCTTTGCTGATGGCCCAGAAGATGCCGATGGCGGCCAGCACTCCCACGATGAGCACCGTCCACAGTATTCTAATAAACCATTTCTTCATTGTGCATTCTTTTTCTTTAAGCAAACTTGTGACCGAAGCCATTACCTGGCCATTTGGCAGACAAAAGTACGGATAAAAAATGATATATGCAAATTTTAGCACCTAAAAAGCGTTTTGCAGCCTTATTTTATGCCCAAAACAACTCCGCCCGTCCACATTCAGTGAACAGGCGGAGCCTCATTAAATTATTAATCTTTAATTTTAATCTTTAATTTTAATCTTTCATCTTTCATCTTTCATCTACTTACTCGCCCTTCTCCATCTGAGCCTTCAGCTGAGCAAGCACGTCGATGTCACCGAGAGTGGTGCTGGCGGCAACGTTCTCGATCTTCGGCGTCTCGTCCTTCTTGGCGGCACGGGGAGCCTGGGTGGCAGCAGCCTTGCGGGCAGCACGCTTCTCGTCACGCTGCACATCCTCGAAGGTGCGGCTGTGCGAGAGGATGATGCGCTTGGAGTCCTTGTTGAACTCGATGACCTTGAAGGGCAGCACTTCGCCCTGCTGGGCCTGTGAGCCATCCTCCTTGACAAGGTGCTTGGGCGTGGCAAAGCCTTCGACGTTCTCGTCGAGCTGTACGACGGCGCCCTTCTCGAGCATCTCGGTGATCTTGCCTTCGTGGACTGAACCAACGGTGTACTGCTCCTCGAAAGCGTCCCAAGGATTGTCTTCAAGCTGCTTGTGGCCGAGGCTGAGACGACGGTTCTCCTTGTCGATGTCGAGCACGACAACGTCGATGGGCTCGCCAACCTTGGTGAACTCTGAGGGGTGCTTCACCTTCTTTGTCCAGCTCAGGTCGCTGATGTGGATCAGACCGTCGACACCCTCCTCCAGCTCGACGAACACGCCGAAGTTGGTGAAGTTGCGAACCTTGGCATTGTGCTTCGAGCCGACGGGGTACTTCACCTCGATAGCCTCCCATGGGTCTTCCTTCAGCTGCTTGATGCCCAGTGACATCTTGCGCTCGTCGCGGTCGAGGGTCAGGATGACAGCCTCCACCTCGTCGCCAACCTTCAGGAACTCCTGGGCGCTGCGCAGGTGCTGGCTCCACGACATCTCGCTGACGTGAATCAGACCCTCAACGCCGGGCTGTACCTCGACGAATGCACCGTAGTCGGCAATGACGACAACCTTACCGGTGACGTGGTCGCCAACCTTAAGGTTAGCATCCAGAGCATCCCAAGGATGCGGGGTGAGCTGCTTCAGACCAAGGGCGATGCGCTTCTTCTCCTCATCGAAGTCGAGGATGACAACATTGATCTTCTGGTCGAGCTCGACAACCTTCTTCGGATCGTCGACGCGGCCCCAGCTGAGGTCGGTGATATGGATGAGTCCGTCCACACCGCCGAGGTCTACGAACACGCCGTAGCTCGTGATGTTCTTCACGGTACCCTCCAGAATCTGACCCTTCTCCAGACGCGAGATGATCTCCTGCTTCTGGGCCTCGAGCTCCTGCTCGATGAGGGCCTTGTGCGAGACGACGACGTTGCGGAACTCCTGGTTGATCTTCACAACCTTGAACTCCATCGTCTTACCCACGAACTGGTCGTAGTCGCGTATGGGATGAACGTCGATTTGCGAGCCGGGGAGGAAGGCCTCGATGCCGAACACGTCGACAATCATACCGCCCTTTGTGCGGCACTTGATGAAGCCCTGGATCACCTGCTGCTCGTCGAGAGCCTGGTTCACACGGTCCCAAGCCTTCGACAGGCGGGCCTTCTTGTGTGACAGGATGAGCTTACCGCTGCGGTCCTCAACGCTCTCAACGTAGACTTCCACGATGTCGTCCTTCTTCAGGTCGGGGTTGTAGCGGAACTCGGTGGCGGGGATGATACCGTCGCTCTTGTAGCCGATGTTCACAACCACTTCCTTCTTGTCAACCGACACCACTTTGCCGTCGACCACCTGATGGTCGGCAACCTTGTTGAGCGTGTTGTCGTAAGCCTTGTCAAGATCTTCCTTAGCGACATTGGCTACGGTACCGTTTTCAAACTCGTCCCAGTTAAAGTCCTCGAGCGGCTGAACGTTCTTTGTTAATTCTGACATGTTGTTAATTTGTTTGCCCCTTTTTTCATGGGGGCAGGGGTCTGAACAGACGTTTACCAGACCATCTTTTTAAGGGTTAATATTCGGTAGGTGGCAGCGCCTGTCCAGCCACCCAGCTCACCCTGCATGGGCAAAGCGGGCGCAAAGGTACTAAAAATAATTGATATTAAGCCCCTTACGTCCTTATTTTCTCTATTAATTTAAGAATCTTTAAAGGTTTGGGGCATGGCGTTGATAAATAACATGTGTGCGCTACACCGACATTGCGGGTAGCGCACACTCCGATAGGTAGGGTTTGTGCCCTGCTTACTCTATGACCACGAGGGCGTCGTCTTCCATGACGCTCTCACCAACCTTCACGCAGATGGCGGTGACCTTGCCGGCCTTCTCGGCCTGGAGGGCGTTGGCCATCTTCATGGCTTCGAGGACGATGACGGTGTCGCCAGCCTGTACCTCGTCGCCGACGGCAACGCTGATCTCGGTGATGACGCCGGGCAGCGGGGCCTTGATGGCATTGTTCTTGTTGACGGCGGCCTTGTCGGCAGCGGGTGCCTCGTCGGCAGCGGGTGCGGCAGCTTTGCCAAGCACGGGTTTCTTCTTCTCAGGCTCGGGTTCGGCTTCCATTTCCACCTTGTACTCCTCGCCGTTAACGGTTACGGTTACGACATTTTCCTCAATGTCGCCAACGGCGACTTCATATTTTGTGCCGTTGATGGTATACTTGTATTCTGTCATTGCTTTAAGATTTAAGGGTGTGCTGTCATTGAGAGTGCATAACCGTTCCACTGCGTGGGATGCTCCTGGATGGTGATGAATCCGGGCTCCACGTCGTGAACGTTGTTTCCAAGGTGCTCGTGCAGAGCGATGGCGATGGCAGCAAATACTTCGTTTTGTTTCATAATTGTCAATTGTTGATGATCAATTCTCAATTCTCAATTATCAATTACATCGGTATGTTACCATGCTTCTTGGCGGGCAGTGCGTCGCGCTTGGTGGCGAGCTGTGCCAGTCCGCGGCAGATGCGGAAACGGGTGTTACGCGGCTCGATGACATCGTCGATGTAGCCGTACTTGGCAGCCTGATAGGGGTTGGCGAAGAGTTCGTTGTACTCGTCCTCCTTCTCGGCGATGAAGGCCTTCACGTCCTCGCCGGCCTCCTTCTTGGCCTTGGCTTCCTTGGCGTAGAGCACGGCGGCAGCACCCGAGGCACCCATGACGGCAATCTCAGCTGAGGGCCATGCGTAGTTCAGGTCGGTGCGCAGCTGCTTGCAGCCCATCACGATGTGTGAGCCACCGTACGACTTGCGCAGTGTGACAGTGATCTTGGGAACGGTGGCCTCACCGTAGGCGTAGAGCAGCTGTGCGCCGTGCAGAATGACGGCGTTGTACTCCTGACCGGTACCTGGCAGGAATCCAGGTACGTCGACAAGCGAGACGATGGGGATGTTGAAGGCGTCGCAGAAGCGTACGAAACGTGAGCCCTTACGCGAGGCATTGACGTCGAGCACACCGGCATAGCACATGGGCTGGTTGGCGACGATACCGACGCTCTGGCCGTTGAAGCGTGCGAAGCCGACGATGATGTTCTTGGCAAACTTGGGCTGCACCTCGAAGAACTCACCATTGTCGACGACGGCACCGATGACCTTGTACATGTCGTAGGCCTCGTTGGGATTCTCGGGGATGATGGCGTTGAGGGAGTCCTCCATGCGGTTGATGGGGTCGTCGCACTTGTGGCGCGGGGCTACCTCCATGTTGTTCGAGGGGATATAG
>JAFPZD010000255.1 GCA_017417465.1 Prevotella sp.
GGAGGGCGATTTGATAGCAGGACGACTCGACTTCCTGCCCATCGGCTTCGGCTGTGTCACATCATTGGGTGGCGTGGGCCATTACTGCGTGTTCCGCAAACTGCGCCAGTTCCAGGAGCAACTGCCTGAGAAGGACCGTCCGCGTATCGACCGTCTCTACGACTACTGGCTCGATCACGACGTGAAGACCCAGTACAACAAGGAGCAGCTGACCGACGATACCCTCGGCATGTTTATCGACACCCGCTTCCCCATGATTGCCACAGCCCGTCTCTCTGGCATGATGCTTGACTATCCGCTCTTACTCGACAACGGCATCGACGGTCTCCGTCAGATGATAACCAAGAGACTCGCAGATGAACCCAATAATGAATTCCTAAAGGCCCTCATCGAGTGTCTCGACCTCTTGGTCGTCTGTGCCGAACACCTGCGCCAGCAGGCTACGTCGCAGCGCATGGCCGATGCCCTCGAAGCCATCAAGTCACGCAAGCCAGAAACCTTTGTCGAGGCCCTGCAACTCTTCTGGCTCTACGCCCTCCTGGCAGGTGTTATCAACTACGGACGACTCGACGATTTCCTGGGTCCTTATCTCGCTGCCGACTTAGAGGCTGGTCGTCTGACGGATGAAGAAGCCTACGAATATGTCAAGTCGCTCTGGACGCTGATTGAGAATCGCCGCACCACCGTCAATGGTCGTATCATCGTGGGTGGCCGAGGCCGCAAGCACCCCAAAGAGGCCGACATATTCCTGCACTACTGCATGCGTGTCTGTAAGGATACCCGTTACGTGGAGCCGCAGTTCACCCTCCGTTTCGACAAGGACACCTCTGAGCAGATCTGGGACGAGGCCCTCGATGCCATTGGTGCAGGTGCCACCTATCCCACGCTCTACAACGACGATGTCAACATCCCAGCCGTCGCCTACGGCATGCGTATCAACGAACAAGCAGCAGAGCAGTATGTTCCCTTCGGCTGTACGGAGTTTGTCATCCAGGGACAGAGCACAGGCACACCCAACATCTGCATCAACCTGCTCAAGTTGCTCACCATCTATATGAATGGTGGCATCGACCCTATGGACGGTATCCGCAAGGATGGTGGCGTGCCCATCAAACCCCTTGAGCAGTACCAGTCGTTCGAGGAGTTCTACGAAGGATATAAACTATTACTCAACCATTATCTTAACCTCTCGGCCGTGGCGCAGTTTCATTCCTACGAGGTGATGAACCGCCACGTGTCGTTCCTCTTCTCGTCGCTGTTGACGAACGACTGCATCCAGCGCGGACGAGCTATCCTCGACGGTGGTGTGCGCTATCTGGGCGGCACCAACGAGACCTACGGCAACATCAACACCAGCGACTCGCTATGGGCTATCAACGACCTCGTGTTCCATCAGAAGAAATACACCCTGCGCCAGCTCAACGATGCTATGCTGGCCAATTTCGAGGGCTACGAACAGCTGCGCCGCGACTGTCTGGCGTGCGATAAATACGGCAATGACCTCGACACCGCCGACTCGATGGCCAACGACCTCTACGAGTTTGTGTCGAAGGGTGTGCGTCAGCGCGGCATCGACATCGGCATGCAGTACTTTCTTATCGTCATCAGCAACAACCAGCTCAACACTGAGTGGGGCAACAACTCCGCCGCTTCGCCAGATGGTCGACTGCGTGGCATGTATATGAACCCCGCCAACAATCCGCAAGGTGGCGCCGACAAGAGCGGGCCTACCGCCATGCTCAACTCGCTCACGCGCTTCTCGCCCAAGTATCATGCCGGCAGCGTGCAGAACATCAAGTTCACACCAGCGCTGTTTAATGGCCAGCGCCCAGTAGTGAAAGCCCTGCTGAAGACCTATTTCCAGAAGGGCGGCTGCCACCTCATGATTACCGTCGTTGATCGTGGAGCGCTCGAAGATGCCATGATCCATCCAGAGAAATACCCCGACCTCATCGTTCGTGTAGCAGGTTTCTCAGCTGTCTTCGTCGAGCTCCCCCGCAATGTTCAGGAAGAACTCCTAAGTCGTGTGCTTTATGCCTAATCTATTAGAGATAGAACGCTTCGCTACCCACGATGGTCCAGGCATCCGTACGGTAGTGTTCCTCAAGGCCTGTCCGCTCCACTGTCCGTGGTGCGCCAACCCTGAGTCGCAATCGCCAGAGCCTGAGCAGATGCGCAAAAACGGAGAACAGGTATGGATAGGCAGACCCGTCAACATCGACGAGGTGATGGCAATATTAGAGCGCGATGCCGACTACTACGCCAATTCCGGTGGCGGCATCACCTTCTCTGGTGGCGAATGCATGATGCACGGGAAGGTACTTCTACAGCTGCTCCAAGCCTGCAAACAACGCGGCTGGCACACTGCCATCGAAACCTCTGGCATGGCCCCCACCAAGACCTTCGAGGCTGTCCTCCCCTACGTCGATCTCTTCCTCTTCGACCTCAAACACACAGATGCCCAAAAACTGAAAGCAGTAACCGGTGCCGACCTCGCCCTTATCCTAAAGAATCTCCGCACAATTCTTCACTCTTCACTTTTCACTTTTCACTCTTCGCTTACCCTCCGCATGCCCATCATCCCAGAGTTCAATTTCAATGACGAGCACTTTACCTCCGCCTTCGCATTGGCCAAGGAGTTTGGCATCCGTCACATCGACCTCCTGCCCTACCACACCCTCGGCATCGAGAAATACCGCCAACTGGATCGTAAATATCCTTACCCCGTCACCCAGCCCTTAGACAAAAAGGAATTGGTTCCTTATCAGCAACAAGGACAAGCATTAGGACTCGACATTCATATCGTAACATAAGAAAACAAACAATATATGATGAATATGTTATTGACTTTACTCCTTTCGACTATGCTAGGCCATTGGTTGACGGATGCAGACCGTCTGCCGGCTTTCAGTTACGACGCGCCACTACCTTTTGAGTGCACAACGCCCGACGGCAAGACGCCACAGATGCGTGATGATCCTTGGTTCTTGTTGGGCAACTATCGCATCACGGTGTTTGTGCACGTGGATGGTACTTACGAGTTGATTAGTGGCGAGCGATCGTGGGCGCGACTGAATCAGGGTGAGCGTGTAAACTCGGGCGTGAACGATGCCTACATCACCATCGGCGGCAAGAGATACCAGTTGGCGGGAAAGGGTTCTTTGGCTGAAGATAATAATATATGTACGCGAGTATTCGGCTGCGGTTATGCGGAGTGGACGTTCCGCATCGACGGACTGGAGATTGTGAGAAGGATGCAGGTAGAACCGTCGCTGACGATGGATGGCGGTCAGTCGGCAGTGCTCATCACGACGGAGGTGAAGAACAACGGGAAGGCATCGATGAAGATTGGCAACGAGGAATCGGTGACGGCCAACTTCCGCCACGCGCAGTTCCAGCGTTACAACAACAGTCCCGTGAGGTTCGACAAGCACGCGGCAGTGCAGGGCGACATGGCGAGGATAGACTTCAAGGCCAAGGCCGACAATCCACTCGACATACCAGCGAGGGAGGAGCTATCGACCATCGACGCATACGCACCATCGCTCTATGTGGCAGGCACGGGGGCTGCTGCCAGAGGCAACGGCAGACTCTCGACATCGCAGACATTCACGCTGAAGCGTGGCGAGAAAAAGGCCATCAGCATGACCGTGGGCTTTATGTTTGATGCCGACTTCGACAAGATTCAAGCGGTGAGGACTTTGTGGGGCAAGGCCCACTGGAGCGAGGTACTGCCGACGTTCGACAACGAAACTGACAAAGAACTGGCACGCGAACTGACGTGGCACGCCTACAATCTGGAGGCGATGGCCACCTGGAGCGCCTATTACCACGAGACGAAGATTCCGCAGGGTACCGTCTATGACTACTACTGGGGCCAGCACGCCTCGGCTCGCGACAACTTCCAGCACGCCTTGGCGCCCATCTACTACCACCCTGAACTGGCTCGCAGCATACTGCGCTATATGGCGATGCGCACCACGGAAACGGGTGAGATACGACTGATAGAATCGGGCTACGGCAATGCCGATCCCAGCGTGTATAACACGTCAGACCAGCAGCTGTTCTACTTCTATGCCATCTCAGAATATCTTCGTGTAACGGGCGACACACGATTCCTCGACACCACCATACAGTACTATCCAAAGGCCAACAAGGGTACGATGCTGGAGGTGACGGAGCGGTGTTTCGACTATCTGCGCAACTTTGTGGGCACAGGGCCTCACGGACTCATCAGGCTGCTGAACTCCGACTGGCTCGACAACGTGTATGGACTCTATGAAGTGCGCTACAACGACGTGATATGGAGCAGCGAGTCGCACATGAACTCGGCGATGGCTCTGGCTATCCTGCCCAACCTCATACGGCAACTCAGAAACTACGACGGAGAGCAGAAGGCCAAAGCTCAGCGGCTGGCAGAGGGTATGCAACTCTACTACAACAGTCAGCTAAAGGCAATGATGGCCGATTTGGGTGAGCGCAGCTATTCACGAAGAATGTATTACGGCAAGATGACAATTGGCGAGGACTATATGTGTCTGGAACCACAGGCATATCTGCTGTTGGCAGAGGATTTCCCCGTGGAGCGCAAACGAGTGCTCTATGAGGAGATGACCAGACGACTGTTTGACGGTGAGGCCTTGGGTGCCTGTCAGAACGAGAAGCCAGTGGAGGGTTACGACTTCCTGCCTGCAGGAGCTCGCGACAACGGCGGCTTCTGGTACTCGCTCAACGGTCCTGCCATCTGCGGCATCGCCACCTTCGACAAGCAGGAAGCCATGCGCCGCCTGCGCCAGATGTCGTTCGCCAACTACGCCCAGCAATTCCCCAACTACTGGTCATCCTACTGGAGTGCCTCCGACAATGTCTGTCCATCAATAACCGGTCCTTATGAGGGCTTGCCCGATCAGTCGTGGGACTACTTCGAAATCCCCGTCTACTGCTCCCACCCCCACGCCTGGATGTTGTATTGCTACTATAAATTGAAAGA
>JAFPZD010000256.1 GCA_017417465.1 Prevotella sp.
ACTCAACTTTTCGTAACTTTGTAGGCAAAATCTAAACATAGAATACAAATTATCAATAACAAACAGAATGAAAAAGAGCTTTTTAACAATGTTGCTGGTCGGCAGTGTTGTCCTGGCATGGGCGCAGCGGCCGGCCATCCCACGCGATGCAGCGCTGGAGAAGAAAGTGGAGAAAACACTGGCTAAGATGACGCTCGACGAGAAAATCGGGCAGATGCTGGAACTGAACTTCGACATCATGGGGCGCTATGGCGCCGATGGCACATGGCAGGTGAACGAGCAGATGCTCGACACGATCATCAAGAATTGGAAGGTGGGTAGCATCCTGAATGCACCGGGCACGCGTGCCGCCACTGTGGAGCAGTGGCAGAAGTGGATTCAGCTCATCCAGCAGAAGTCGATGAAGTATATAGGCATTCCTGACGTCTACGGCCTCGACCATAACCACGGTGTGACCTATACGCAGGCGGGCACGCTTTTCCCACAGCCCATCAACCTCGCAGCATCATTTAACACCGAGCTCGCCCGCACGGGTGCAGAGATTACTGCTTACGAAAGCCGTGCTGCCAACTGTCCGTGGGTTTATAACCCCGTGGTCGACCTCGGTCGCGACCCGCGCTGGCCACGCATCTACGAGAGCTTCGGCGAAGATGCCATTGTGAACGCTCGCATGGTGGAAGCCGAGATCAAGGGCTATCAGGGCGACGATCCCAACCACTTGGGCCGCTATCATGTCGGCACCAGCACGAAGCACTACTTCGCCTACGGTGCTCCCTGGAGTGGCAAGGACCGCACGCCGGCTTACGTGTCGCCGCAGATGCTGCGCGAGAAGTACTTCGAGCCTTTCAAGGCTGCTGCGCTGGCCGGAACGCTGACGATGATGGTGAACTCAGGCTCCATCAACGGCCAGCCCGTGCACGCCAGCTACGAATACCTGACGAAGTGGCTGAAGGAAGACCTGCAATGGGACGGCATGCTCGTCACCGACTGGGCCGACATCAACAACCTCTTCCAGCGCGAGCATGTGGCCAAGGACAAGAAAGACGCCGTGCGCATGGCTGTGAATGCAGGTATTGATATGTCGATGGACCCCTACAGCGTGGACTTCTGCATCCTGCTGAAGGAACTCGTGGAGGAAGGACAAGTGCCGATGTCGCGCATCGATGATGCCGTGCGTCGCATCCTCCGACTGAAGTATCGTCTGAACCTCTTCGACGAGCACAACACCGGTGGCAAGGGCTATGAGAAGTTTGGCTCGGATGAACATGCCGCAAAGGCATTGCAGGCAGCCGAGGAGAGTGAGGTGCTGCTGAAGAACGAAGCTGGCATCCTGCCTTTGGCGAAGGGAAAGAAGATTCTGCTCACGGGACCGAATGCCAACCAGATGCGTTGTCTGAACGGTGGCTGGAGCTACACGTGGCAAGGCTCGAATGCCGAGGACCTCAGCGAGAAATACAATACCATCTACGAGGCGTTCTGCAATAAGTTCGGAAAGGAGAATGTGACGCTGAATCAGTGCGTCACCTACAACGAGAGAGGACAATACTGGGAAGAAAAGGTCGATGAGGCACAGCTAAAGGTTCACGACGCACAACTCGTGGAGGGCTCGGCACTGAAGGCAGCCGCTGCTGATTGCGACGTCATCGTTGCCTGCATCGGTGAGAACAGCTATACCGAGACGCCTGGTAACCTCTCCGACCTGTGGCTCTCTGAGAACCAGCGCTCGCTGGTGAAGGCACTGAGCAAGACTGGCAAGCCAGTCATCCTCGTGCTCAACGAAGGTCGTCCGCGCCTGTTGGCCGACATTGAGCCGCTGGCCAAGGCGGTGGTGGACATCCTGCTGCCAGGCAACTACGGTGGCGATGCCTTGGCAAACCTGCTCACGGGCGATGCTAATTTCTCGGCGAAGATGCCTTATACCTATCCACGCGAAATCAACTCGCTGAACACCTATGATTATAAGGTCAGCGAGGAGGTCGGCACGATGGCTGGCGCTTACAACTACGATGCGAAGGTTTCGCTGCAGTGGCCCTTCGGCTATGGCTTGTCGTACACCACGTTTGAATATAGCAATC
>JAFPZD010000257.1 GCA_017417465.1 Prevotella sp.
AAGCTTTGCTGACCTTCGTCAGCAGATTTGCTGACCTTCGTCAGCAGATTTGCCGACCTACGTCAGCAGATTTGCCGACCTTCGTCAGCAGATTTGCTGACCTTCGTCAGCAACAATTAGAATCGCTATTTGGGACAATTGAATTAGGATTGCGGTTCATCAAAAATAGGGGTTGGCTGCGCATAGTTTCCATAACTTGCGGAACTAATCTCGTGTGCACTTATTCGCGCTTTATCCCAAGCCTTTGTCTTTGCGTTTTCAGTCGTTTACAGGAACCCTTCACCATAACATGCTCGTAATGAGGCGTTTATTGGAAATGTGAAGGGTTGTGAGGTTACTGCATATAGAAATATATTGGTGTCCGCTAACCAAGCCCCAGCCAACGGAATTCTCTCAAACGGTGGCTTTTGTAGTGGCACCTTTCTCCTAGAAGTCTTCCACCTTTCTCCTAGAAGTCTTCCACCTTTCTCCTATAAGTCTGCTAGACATCTCCTAGAAATCTTCCACCTTTCTCCGTACGTAATGGCTCGTCGCTGATAACGAAAGACGCCAGCCATACAGGCACCCACACGGGATTGCTGTATGGCTGGCTATGGAAATCTGATGCCTAAGTCATCACCCTACGGTTCTCCCATTTCACCGTAAGGAAACCGATTAATAAATAATGGTAGTGAGAAGGTAAGCGACGATGGTCGATGTAATGACACAAACGAGGCCAGGCATCATGAACGAGTGGTTCAGCAGGTATTTGCCTATGACTGTGGTGCCTGAGCGGTCGAAGTTGACGGTGGCAATATCGCTGGGGTAGTTCGGAATGAAGAAGTAGCCGTAGACCGAGGGCAGCACGCCGAGGAGCACGGGACCTGCGATGCCAAGATGATAGGCGAGGGGTAGCATGGCCACGACAACGGCTCCCTGCGAGTTGATGAGCACCGAGACGAGGAAGAAGACGAAGGCTATCGACCAGGGATACTGCGAAACGATGTCGGACAGCGCAAGCTTCATCTCGCCGAGGTAGTTTGAGAAGTAGGTGTCAGCGAGCCAAGCAATGCCATAGATGGCCACCACGGCTACCATACCGCTCTGCCACACTGGTCCAGCGACAGCTTTCTTGGGCTGTGCCTTGCAGAAAATGATCATGAGTGCTGCGGCAGTGATCATCACAATCTGGATCACGACGTTCATGGCCAGCGGCTTGTTGAACCATTCGGTAGTACCCGTGACGTGAACCTTGGCTTGCACCAATTGGTCGGCAGTCAGCTGTAGGTTCTGGTCGACGTAGAGTGCGTCGCCACCCTTGACGGCACGTAGTGTCTCAAAGGAAGGCAGGGCATTCTGGAAGACGGCGAAGAAGACGATGATGACGAGGGCACCGAGGAAGATGAAGACAGCGTTCTTGGCTGACTGCGGAATCACCATGTCGAGCGTTGTAGCGTTCGAACCATAGATGTACTTGTACTGCTCGGGGTCTTTCAGCTTTGCCTGGAACTGCGGATCCTTGTCGAGATCGAGTCCACGGCGGTAGCTGGCAGCAGCGGCAGCCATCAGTCCGCAGATGCAGGCGGGGATGGAGACCATCAGCACCTTTGGAATTGTGATGTCAAAACCATTGGCGTTTGAGATGGACACGAATGCTACCACGGCAGCAGCGATGGGCGAACAAGTGATACCCACCTGCGAGGCTATCGAGGCCACACCACAGGGACGTTCAGGACGGATGCCTTTCTTCAGCGCGATGTCGCAGATGATGGGCATAAGCGTGTAGACCACATGGCCGGTACCTACGAGTACAGTGAGGAAGAATGTACACAATGGGGCAAGGAAAGTGATGCGATCGGGATGCTTGCGCAGCATCTTTTCGGCCAGTTGTATGAGCCAGTCCATACCACCGGAAGCTTGCATGATGCCAGCACAGGTGACGGCAGCGATAATGATGTAGATGACGTCGGTCGGAGGTGTACCAGGTTTCAAGCCAAAGCCGAAGACGAGGATGGCAAGACCGATGCCAGAGATGGCACCCAGTGCGAGTGAGCCATAGCGTGACCCCACCCACAGTGCTCCTAATACAACGAGGAGCTGAAGAATCATTGTTAGAGTAATCATAATTTAGTAGTTTTAGGTTATGGTTTATTGACTTGTTTTTTCCGTAATGATGCCGTGACGATACGCATAGAGCAGGTCTTTGAGCTCCTGGATTTGTCCACGCAGCTCGTCGCCCTTGTCGGTGTCGGCCACCCGCATGCGATGTGCCGACCGCTCTACAATTTGCGTGCTCGACTTGATGTCGGTGCCACGTAGCACGGCATCGCGAGCACTGGTAAATGGCTCATGCTGGACGAGCTCGAAGCCTCGGCTGTGGTAGACAAGGGTGTAGCCGGCAATGCCCGTCTCCTTATGGTAAGCCTCTGAGAATCCGCCGTCGATCACCATCATGCGGCCGCCGGCTTTGATGGGGTTCTCGCCCTTTGAGGCATGCACGGGCACATGGCCATTGATGATGTGGCGGTTGTCGCCCTTCACGCCGAAGGCATCGAGGATGCGGTCACAGACCTCCTCCGACTCACGCATTTTGAAGTAGTTGCCTTTCTCTTCATGGTGCGTTGACTTGTCGCTGAGGAAATAGCGCTCGAAGGTGGCCATCTTCGACTTGTCGAAGAGTGGCGAGTCCTTGCCGCACCAGAGGTAGAGGATATAATCGCGTGCATATCGCTTCTGTTCCGCTGGTGTGTCGTTCTCAAAAGCGGCACGTACCAGTTGGCCGATGTAGTGCATCAGTTCTTTGCCTGCATAGTGCTGCCCGAGGATTTCCACCTCCTTGAGGGTCCCGTCGTCGTTCAACGGAACGGAGGCGTGGTAGAGCAGGTTCTGGTTGCAGATTTTGTACATGCAGCCGTGGCTTAGGATGATGCGCACATGCTTGAGGAGCTTCTCAGAGACACGGAACGAGTGATGCAGCTTTTCCATCAGTTCACGCTCATCGACACTCATCTCAGATGGGTTTTGAGGGTCGATGGTTGGGAAATGGCACGATTTCATCGGGTAGTCGGTGCCGTCAATGCGGCAGGTGCCATGCTCGAAGTCGATGGCCTCAAGCAGACAGCGGTCTTCCATGTGCCATTCAGGATGCCGGTGGAACACACGCGCCTCTTCCTTGAACTGCAGCACGCTGACGGCCTTGTGCATCTTGGCAATGAGCGTGCGCGTCTTGTCGTCCATGTGGTCGTCGCCACCCAGCACCTTGGGCAGGAACTCCTCGCATGGGTCGTCGCCATAAACCTCAAGGGCAAACGTTGCCAGTGGCAGCAGATTGATGCCGTAGCCCTCCTCGAGGGTCGACAGATTGGCATAGCGCAACGACAGGCGCAGCACGTTACAGATACAGGCGTTGTTGCCAGCGGCTGCTCCCATCCAGAGCATGTCGTGGTTGCCCCACTGTATGTCCCACCCCCCATACTTCTCCAGCGTGTCCATAATGATATGGGCGCCAGGGCCGCGGTCGTAGATGTCGCCAAGAATGTGGAGCTGGTCGATGGCTAAGTGCTGTATGACGTTTGAGATGGCAACGATAAAGGCATCGGCACGCCCCGTGGAGATAATCGTGTCGACCACCACAGCCACATAGGCAGCCTTGTCGTGGTCGTCAGTGCGCTCGTGGAGCAGCTCTTCGATGATGTAGCTGAACTCCTTTGGCAGCGCTTTGCGCACTTTCGAGCGGGTGTACTTGCTCGACACGTCACGGCAGACGCGAACCAACTGGTGGATGGTGATCCGATACCAATCGTCGATGTCGCTCTCCTGCTCCTTGATGAGCTCCAGTTTCTTCTCGGGATAATAGATAAGTGTGCAAAGCTCTTTCTTCTCGCTCTCGCGGATGGTGTTGCCAAAGATATCGTTCACCTTGCGCTTGATGTTGCCCGAGGCATTCTTCAGCACATGGATGAAGGCTTCGTGCTCACCGTGGATGTCGGCCAGGAAGTGTTCCGTCCCTTTTGGCAAGTTGAGGATGGCTTCAAGGTTGATGACCTCAGTGGCAGCGCTGGCGACAGTTGGAAAGCTTCGCGAGAGCAAGTTCAGGTAGCGTTCGTCGGTATTCATATTCTAAGGTGATTGGTTAACAGTGTTCTAAGATTCTGTGTCTGGCGATTGTCTGCAGGAGCACAAGGCATGAAGCCCTCGTCTAATAGCAGTTGCTCGCTCAGTAGCTGTATGATGCTTTTAAACAGCGGAGTTAGGTTGTTTTGTTCAAGCTGTAAGAGAAGCTCGCTCTCGTTCAGATGCTCATCGTGAAGCGCCCTGGACAAGTCGGTCAGCCGCAACAGCGACAGGCCGTTTTGGCTGACATCGTTCAGCATGTCGACCACCGTCCGGCCACGCATGCTTGTGGGTGGCGTGAACCCCTCTGGCAGGTAACAGTCGACAGCCTCACGGCGTGGGGCACTGATGCCCAGTATGCGCAGCCCTTCGTCGGCAATGGCGCTGACACCTTCAAACTCGCTGTAAATTTGAATGAGGCGGAGGGCGGCTGGTGCATACTGGACGTCAAGGGCAAGAGGGGTGGTGAGCCACCGCTGGTCGCCTAAGATGCCCACTTTAAGGACGGCGGCCAGCAGTCGGCGGGTGTCCTCGTCCATGAGTGGCAGTGGGTTGGAGTCCATCACCCGCTTGTAGACGCGTACCATTTTTTCAGCGGTTTCATCGAAAGTGGTCGTCTTGGTGATGAGCGGATTAAGGATTACCTCGGTACGAGGCAGCTGCAGGCGTTGTGCTTCGATCTTGCTGCGTGCAACGATGGCATAGTAGCCCATTCCATCGGTAGCGACCGCCGTGGAACCATTTGGTGAAACCACACGGCGTACCGTGGAAGGCAGTGAGAAAGGAGCCGCGCCATGCTGATGGACGATGTCTGGGCGGAACTCAGCGCACAGACGTTGGAAATCGGCCTTTTCATCACACGTTATCGACCGTACATGATGGCGCATCGCGTCGCTGAGCAGACTCAGGTAGCGTGTCGTCATAGGGACATCCTTTGGGTGGATATGTAGTACGGTCAGCATTGGTAAATTGATGGTAATGAAAAAGGTCGACGAGGCCGTTGCCGGTCTCTCAAATATCGTCGCTGGTATAAGCCTTGGGGATGGGGCGGCAGTTGTAGTGCGAAGCCATGATCTCTCCGTAGGCTCCGGCTGAGCGGATGGCGATGAGGTCGCCTCGCTGACAGCGGTTCAGGTCGATGCGCTTGGCGAAGACGTCGCTCGACTCGCAGATGGGCCCTACTACGTCGTAGGGCTCCATAGGCTCGTCGCTCGTGATGTTTTCAATCTTGTGGTAGGCCTGATACAAGGCGGGGCGGATGAGGTCGGTCATGCCGGCATCGACAATGCAGAACTTCTTTGTGGCCCCCTCTTTAATATATAAGGTACGCGTAATGAGGCTTCCCATCGGTGCGACGACGGCACGTCCCAGCTCAAAGTGCAACGTCTGGCCTGGCAGCAGGCGCAAGCGTCGGGCAAAGGTGTCGAAGTAGGTTTTGAAGTCGGCCATCGGCACACGGTTGGGGTGCTGATAGTCGATGCCCAGGCCACCGCCGACGTTGATGCTCGCCACGTCGATATGGCGCCTCGACAGCAGCGTCTGCAGGTCGTTGATGCGATTGCAGAGGGCTTGGAAGTCGCCCATGTCTAGAATCTGCGAGCCAATGTGGAAGTGGAGGCCAGTGAAGCTGATGGCCGGCATCTGCTGTGCCTGCTCGATGACATGCTCCATGTCGCGCATGGCAATGCCAAACTTGTTCTCGGCCAGGCCCGTGGTGATGTTGGCATGGGTATGGGCGCCCACATCGGGATTGATGCGCAGTGCCACTGGTGCAATCGTACCCATCTCGGCAGCTATCTCATTGATGACCTCCAGCTCGGCAAGACTCTCAACGTTGAAGCAGTGGATAGCAGCCTCAAGGCCCAGACGTATCTCCCAGTCGCTCTTGCCCACACCGGCATAGACGATGGTGTCAGGGGCAAAGCCGGCATCCAGGGCGGCACGTATCTCGCCACCGCTGACACAGTCGGCACCAAAGCCTGCCTGCCGGATGGCGCGCAACACTTTGCTGTTGGCATTGGCTTTCACAGCGTAGTGCACGTGGAAGTCCTCATGGCGCCCCGCCTCACGCCGTATGACGTCAAGCGTCTGCCGCAGCAGCTCCATGTCATAGTAGTAGAAGGGCGTCTGGAGCGACGCAAACTTCTCTTTGGGGAATGTTCCTTTCAACTTTTGGATTCTTTGAGTTTCGATTCGTCGCTTTTACTATGAACACTGCAAACTATGAGAACAGGTGGTCGCTGAGCGACTGCAGAGCCCGCTTCTTGTCCTCCTCACGGATGAGGAACGAAATGTTGTAGTTAGAACCGCCGTAGCTGATCATGCGCACGGGGATGCTCTTCATAGCGTCCATGACGCGTGTCTCGAAGCCGACATTCATCCAGTCGAGGTCACCGACGACGCAGACGACGCACATGCCCGTGTCGACGGTCACTGTGCCATACTTCTTCAGCTCGTCGACAATCTCGCCGAGATGGGAACCGTTGTCGATGCTCATCGACACGCCGACCTCACTGGTACACACCATGTCGATAGGCGTCTGGTAGCTCTCGAAGATTTCGAACACCTTACGCAGGAAGCCGGTGGCCAGCAGCATACGGCTCGACTTGATCTTGATGGCGATGATGTTGTCCTTGGCGGCCACGGCCTTGATTTTACCATACTCGCTGAGGTTCGAGATGGTGGTACCCTCAGCGTCGGGGGCCATGGTGTTTAGCAGGCGGACGGGGATGCCGGCGTATTTGGCGGGCTGAATGCACGTGGGGTGCAGAATCTTGGCGCCGAAGTAGGCCAGCTCGGCAGCTTCCTCAAACTGCAGCTGGTGAACGGGCATCGTCTTGTTGACCACGCGTGGGTCGTTGTTGTGCATGCCGTCGATGTCGGTCCAAATCTGGATTTCCTCGGCATTGAGGGCAGCACCGACGAGCGATGCAGTGTAGTCGCTGCCACCACGCTGCAGATTGTCGACCTCGCCGTAGGCATTGCGGCAGATGAAGCCCTGCGTGACGTAGACCTGTGCCCCTTCGTTTTGTTCCATCAGGGCTGTCAGCTTCTCCTTAATATATACAGGGTCGGGTTCAGCGTTCTTGTCTGTGCGCATGAAGTCGAGGGCATTGAGCAGAACGGCATTGATACCCTCCTGCCGCATGTAGTTGACGACCATGTTGGTCGACATGATTTCACCCTGTGCGACGATGCTCTTCTCCTCGAAACTGGTGAACAGCTCCTTGGTGAACGAGCGCAGATACTGGAACTCCTCCTGCAGGAAGGCACGGGTCTGACCGGCATATTCGTCAGAAGTGTAGAGCTCGGGCAAGTGCCGCATGTACTTCTGCTCCAGCATGTTGATGACCTCGTTAGCCCCGTCGGGGTTCTTCTTGTAGAGGTAGTCGGAAATCTCGAGAAGGGTGTTGGTTGTTCCCGACATAGCCGAGAGGACTACAAACACGGGCTCGCCTGACTTGGTGACCAGGGCGGTCACCTCTTTCATACGTTGTGGCGTACCTACTGAGGTACCGCCGAATTTCATTACTTTCATGTCCTTTATTAGTCTGTCTGTATGGTTGTGTTCAAGTTTGTGGGTTCAGGCATCTTCCTCCTGCTCGTCGGTCACCATCTTGCGATAGTCGCCAGTGACATCTTCGAAGCGCCCTTCGTGGCAGCGGTAGACGCGGCCAGGGAACTGGTCGAGTAGGGGCATGTTGTGGGTCGACATCACCACGGCAGTGCCCTCCTGCGAGATGCTGCGTAGCAGCTCCATAATGCCGTTGGCCGTCACGGGGTCAAGGTTGCCGGTAGGCTCGTCGGCCACGATCAGGGGCGGCGCGTTCAGAATGGCACGGGCAATGGCCACTCGCTGCTGCTCGCCACCGCTGAGCTCGTGGGGCATCATGTCGCCCTTGTCGCTCATGCCGACGGCCTCGAGCACCTGGGCAATGCGCTCCTTGATGCGGTCGCGCTCTGTCCAACCTGTGGCTTTCAGGACGAAACGAAGGTTCTTGGTGACGCTGCGGTCGGAGAGCAGCTGGAAGTCCTGGAAAACAATGCCTATCTGGCGGCGAAGGGCGGGCACCTGCTTTCGCTTCAGTGTCAGCAGGTCGGTGTCGAGGACTACGGCACGCTGCGCCTCCGTGATGTCAAGCTCGTTGTACAGTGTCTTCAGCAGCGAACTTTTGCCAGAGCCCACACGGCCGATGATATAGACAAACGAACCGTCGTCGACTTCTAAGTCGACACCCGTCAGGACACGCTTGCCATCCACCTGGTCAATGTTTACTTGTTTGTATTCTATGAGCATAATGCATAAATAATGGTGCAAAGGTACAAAAAAAAATATCGCTATGAGACTTTTTTCAACTTTTTTTGATAATTTCTTGGAAAAATGTGTTGTAATTCAAAAAAAAGTACTATTTTTGCACTTGATAAGCGTGGAACTACCCAAATTATCATGCACTATGGCAAAATATAACATCACAGAGAAAAAGGAAAAAGAGGCTGCCTACAGGACGCTGGTAAGTCCAGCATTGATGGATACCCTCAAAGAGAGAATCCTCGATGTCATTGTCATGCAGCAGAAGTACAAAGACAAGACCTACTCAGCAAAGCGTCTGGCTGAGGACTTAGGCACGAACACGCGCTACATCTCGGCGGTAGTTAACGTGCGGTTCCACATGAACTATACCTCACTGGTCAACAAGTACCGCATTGAGGAAGCCATGTCGATACTCACCGATAAGCGCTATCAGCACTTGCGTGTCGAGGAGGTAAGCGACATGGTGGGATTCGCTAACCGCCAGTCGTTCTACGCATCCTTCTACAGAATTATGGGAATGACGCCGAAAGAGTACAAGACGCAGCATCTTCCCAAACAGCTGAAAAGCACGAAGAAGGCCAAATAAGGACACACAAACACATGCCACACGAAGAGTTCAACTACCGCAACGAGCGTTTTGCCGACCTGCAGATGCTGCGTTATAGGCTCAACGGTTTCGAACGGCTAACCCTTCGGCAGAAAGAGCTTGTATACTACCTTTCGCAGGCAACGCTCTTTGGGCGTGACATCACTTTCGACCAGTTTGGCGCTTACAACCTCCGCATCCGACGCATGCTGGAGGTTGTATATACCGATTTCACTGTGCCTCACGAGGGCGACGACTTCAGGGCTTTGGAAACCTACCTGAAGCGCTTATGGTTCTCGAATGGCATTCACCACCATTATGGCTCTGAGAAGTTCGTACCGGATTTCTCGCCCGACTTTCTTCGCAATGCCCTCCATCGGATCGACAGCCGCAAGCTGCCACTTGCTGAGGGGCAGACAGTCGATGCGTTGTGCGACGAGCTGTTCCCAGTGATCTTCGATCCTGACGTGCTGCCAAAACGTGTGAACCAGACCGACGGTGAAGACCTCATAGCCACCTCGGCATGTAACTTCTACCAAGGTGTGACGCAGCAGGAGGCTGAGCACTACTATGCCAGCCTGAAGCATGCCGATGATCAGGAGCCGCCATCCTACGGGCTTAACTCGACGCTGGTGAAGCAGGGTGGGGAAGTGAAGGAACTGGTATGGAAGACTGACGGACGTTATGGCAACGCAATCCGCCACATTGTCTACTGGCTTCGGAAGGCATGCGAAGTGGCTGAAAGCAGTCAGCAGCGTGAGGTTATTGAGCTGCTCATAAAATATTATGAGACAGGTGATTTAAGGCTGTTCGATGAATATTCAATTCATTGGCTGCAATGTCTTGGCGACAAGGTAGATTTCATCAACGGTTTTATAGAGGTGTATGGCGACCCCTTGGGGCTGAAAGGCTCGTGGGAGGGTCTTGTAGAGTACATCGACGAGGAGGCTACCCATCGCACGCAGACCATCAGCCGCCATGCGCAGTGGTTCGAGGACCACTCGCCCGTCGACCCACGCTTCCGCAAGCCTGTGGTGAAGGGTGTCTCGGCGAATGTCATCTGTGCCGCCATGCTTGGTGGCGACGAGTACCCGTCGACGGCTATCGGCATCAACCTGCCTAACGCCGACTGGATACGTGCTCGCTACGGCTCGAAGAGCATCACCATCAGCAACATCACTGATGCCTACAACAAGGCGGCTCACGGCAATGGCTTCCGTGAAGAGTTTGTCAGGGACGATGCGATGCTGGCGCTTATAAATAAATATGGTGACAGCTGCGACGACCTGCATACCGACCTGCACGAGTGCTTAGGACATGGTAGTGGCCGACTGTTGCCGGGTGTCAGTCCTGACGCGCTGAAGGCTTATAGTAGCACCATTGAGGAGGCGCGTGCCGACCTCTTTGGACTTTACTACATGGCCGACCATAAGCTTGTCGAACTTGGACTACTCCCTGATAATGAGGCTTATAAGGCGCAATACTTCAGCTATATGTTGAATGGATTGCTGACGCAGTTAGTGCGTATCCAACCTGGCCAGCAGATAGAGGAGGCTCACATGCGCAACCGTGCCCTGATAGCCCGCTGGTGTCTGGAGCGTGCCAAGGGTATGGAACTGACTCGCGAGAATGGGTACTACGAGCTGCGCATTAGTGACTTTGTCGAGTTGCGCATGCTCATTGCACAGCTCCTTGCCGAAGTGCAGCGCATCAAGAGCGAGGGTGACTACGAAGCGGCTCGACAGCTGGTCGAAAGCTATGCGGTGGCCATCGACCCTGAGCTGCATGCTGAGGTGCTACAGCGCTACAAGAAGCTCGACCTCGCTCCTTACAAGGGGTTTATTAATCCCTGGCTCCTTCCCGTCGTCGATGCTGAAGGCCGTATTACCGACATCCAGGTGAACTACTCCGAGAGCTATGCTCACCAGATGTTGCGCTACAGCAGCGAGTATGCAACGCTCATCTGACAAGTGTAATTGTGAAGTGAAATAGTGATGAACGATATCAATGAACAGGTAAAAGGCATCAAGCAGTCGTTCCGCCAACTGATGGATGGAGCAACGGCACAGAGCATGCGCGATAAGGGGCTCGACTATCACCTGAACTGGGGAGTTACACTGCCACGCCTCCAGCAGATGGCTGCCGACATCAAAGCGAATGCCGCTGCCGACAGCGATGTGCAGTCTTCATCGTCATTCGGAGAGGGTGGGGGAAGCCTCTACGCACTTGCCATTGCGCTGTGGAAAGAGAATGTGCGTGAGTGCAAGATTCTGGCCACCATGCTCATGCCTGCTGACGAAGTGCTTCCTGAAGTCATCGATATCTGGATGGAGCAGACACCAACGGTCGAGATTGCCGAACAGGCTGCCTTCAACCTCTACCAGTATCTGCCCTACGCTGCCGACAAAGCTTATCAGTGGGTAGCCGCTGCCGACACGCTTCCGCAGTTGTGTGGCTATCATGTGTTCTCACGGCTCTTCATGCGCCATCAGGAGCCTAATGAGCGTGGCATCAACGAGTTCATCGACCAGGCACTGGTTGCACTCCAGAGTCCTGACATTACTCTACGCAAAGCGGCCATGCAGGCCATGACGCGCTTCGCCGACCTCGGGCTGCTTCATAAGCGGCTGGCCAGCAACGCTATTCGCCGCATCGGTCTAGATTTCCTTTAATTCATAATTCTCAATTCACAATTCACAATTCTCAACTCTCAATTCTCAACTCTCAATGATCGAGTATCTTTCAGCAAACATGTGGCAAGTATGGGCCGTAGTGGCCATCCTTGGACTTGTGCTCGAACTGTCGTCGGGCGATTTCTTCATCATTTGTTTTGCCATAGGAGCCGTGGGCGCTGCCATCGTCTCGCCATTTGCAGGCTTCTATGTGCAGTTGGTCGTCTTTGCCATCATCACGGCGCTGAGCATCTTTCAGGTGCGCCCCTTTGCGTTGCGCTATCTGCACCGCAAGGAGTCGAACCGACCGAGCAACGCTGATGCCGTGCTGGGACAGCATGGCCATGTCAGCGAAACCATTCCTGCAGGAGGCTACGGTCGCGTGGCACTGCCTGGCGATGACTGGCGCGCCGTCTCTGCCGACGGTAGTGAGCTGCCTGTCGGTACTCCCGTCCAGGTGGTTAGCCGCGAGAGCATCGTTGTCACCGTCGAAAGACTCCCCTAACTCTTAACTCCTAACTCCTAACTCTTATCTCTCATGGAAATTACCCTTTATTTTCTCCTCGCAGTCATACTGCTGGTAATCATCTTCGCAAAGATGGCCCTGGTCATCATTCCGCAGTCAGAGACAAAAATCATTGAGCGACTCGGCCGCTATCATGCCACCCTTCGCCCAGGCATCAACCTCATCATCCCGTTCATCGACAAAGCAAAGAACATCGTTGTATTAAGGCACGGGCGTTACGTCTACTCAAACAGCATCGACCTGCGCGAGCAAGTCTACGACTTCCCCAAGCAGAACGTCATCACGAAGGACAATGTGCAGACGGAAATCAATGCGCTGCTCTACTTCCAGATCATGGATCCCTTCAAGGCAACCTACGAGATTAACAACCTGCCAAACGCCATCGAGAAACTGACGCAGACCACTCTTCGTAACATCATTGGTGAGCTGGAGCTCGATGAGACATTGACTTCGCGCGACACCATCAATACCAAGCTGCGTGCCGTGCTCGACGATGCCACCGACAAGTGGGGCGTGAAAGTGAACCGTGTTGAGCTGCAGGATATTACGCCGCCCGCCACCGTCCTTAATGCTATGGAGAAGCAGATGCAGGCCGAACGTAACAAGCGTGCACAGATTCTGACCAGTGAGGGTGAGAAAGCTGCCGAAATCCTCGCCTCCGAGGGTGAAAAGACGGCTATGATCAACCGTGCCGAAGCCCAGAAGCAGCAGCAGATCCTGCAAGCCGAAGGTGAGGCCCAGGCACGCATCCGCAAGGCTGAGGCTGAGGCTAAGGCTATCGAGCTGATTACCGAAGCTGTCGGTAAGTCGACGAACCCTGCCAACTATCTGCTCGCACAGAAGTATATCCAGATGCTCGAGGAACTGGCTCAGGGCGACAAGACCAAGACGGTCTACCTGCCGTACGAGGCTACCAACCTCATGGGTAGCATCGGTGGCATCAAGGAGCTGTTCAAGGCAGAATAATTCAAGCGCCTTAGGTTCCTTTGCAACCACAGATTTCGCAGAGCTTTATCTGATTGGCAAATCCGTGTCATTTGTCGTCACGCTCCAATCATTTTAATCTGCGGAATCTGTGGTTGTTTTTGGTTCCACCCATTGGGACAAACATCCCACCCGCTGGGACAAACTTCCCACCCATTGGGACAAACGTCCCGCTTCATGGAACTATCTGCCACTTGTAGTTTAACGATTTTAGTTGTGTAGTTTAACGATTTTAGTTGACTACTTGGAGCCTTACTCACGATAAGGGTTGACCCGGTTAAACTTAATTTTTAATTCACGTTGACTCGTCTCTACGATAGTTGAAAATGTACCATGCCATATTTCATTCAATTGGTGTCAGGCCGTTATACACGTTGCCTACACTAACTACATTTTTCATGCACTACATAAAATACTGATATATATACAATTATAGGTTGGTGTAAGCAGTGTAGGCATATTTTAAAATTTATTTTTATTATTCATTCAAGCCTTGATGCTCGTAGCCGAGGTTATGGAAGATATCGTTACCCTCCACACCTCCCTAAATCGCCGGAAACGCCTTTGTACAAAGGAGGTTAGAGAAGGGAGGTGTTGTCGTGACACCTTCCTTGCACCTCCCTTAGACCTCCCTTAGACCTCCCTTAGACCTCCCTTGCACCTCCCTTGAACCTTCCCTACACAGTTTTCTCCAATGGGATGACCTTATAGTGGGGCACATGGCTTCGTTGCAAACTCTACTTTCCCACTCAGCACATTTCGACGGAGAAGGTAATTCTCATTCAGCAACAGCTCAGGTTGCATTTTCCCTTTTGAAATGCAAGGGGGAGAAGGGAGGTGTAAGGGAGGTGTAAGGGAGGTGTCACGACAACACCTCCCTTACCAAAGTCCCTTTATACAAAGGGGTTTCCAGCAATTTAGGGAGGTTACGCCCCCTAATGAGACATGGCTATGCAACCTTCTGTCGAGATGTGTATAAAAGGCCCCTCGCGAAGTGCCACTTTCAGACACGCAAAGTTTCATTACCAGACACGCTAAGTGCCGGATTGCGACACGCTAACCGTCACTTCGTGACTTCCGAGTCTAGCCCCAGTCTCCTCCGAGCAGACTCCCAGACTTCTCCGAGCAGACTCCCAGTCTTCTCCGAGTAGACTCCCTGACACCTCCGAGCAGTCTTTAAGTCCACCTTTACGCTTTATAAACTTTTTCCTTTTCCTTGTAGATCGTCTGCCCACGAACGGACAGGACATCGTGGCCGAGAACGTCATGGTGGAAGCTTCGAAGGTGATGGTGCCGACGGGTGTGGACGAGATGCTTGGTGTGATTGCACAGACCACAGTGCCGACTGGCGGTTATTGGTTCGATGGTTCGAGCGACAAGCTGGTGTGCGTTAATGACAACGATGAGGTCAGTGTGATGGCTGGACAAGGGTTCTTCCTGCTGCCTGCTGCTCTTGGTACAGAAAGCCTTGATGCACTGTTCGGCACAGCGTCTACTAAGGGCGATGTGAACGGTGACGGTGAGGTCGGCATTGGTGACATCGTAGCTGTCACGAACGTTATGGCAGGCATCACTACCGATACTAACATCGTGGCTTGTGCCGATGTGAATGGCGACGGCGAGGTAGGCATTGGCGACATCGTGGCCATCACGAATATCATGGCAGGAAGGGAGTGACCGTCCCAACGTCCCATCGTCCCATTAAGGTACTCTCATAATACGGACAAGTGGAGAATTGAACTTTACTATATAATCTTCTATATTCTCCCTATTGCCACCAGCTTAATGGGACGATGGGACAATGGGACGTATCGAAGGCAAATTGTTCTCCCCCTGGTATGCGCAGCCTCCTTGTCCTCCGTTCCTCTGTGTGAGAATCAGAGTTGCAGGGATGCCAAAAATGTTCTCACACAGAGCCACAGAGAACACAGAGATGTTCGCCTCTGGTATGCGAGCCTCCGTGCCTCTGTGTGAGAATCAGAGTTGCAGGGATGCCAAAGATGTTCTCACACAGAGTAACAGAGAACACAGAGATGTTCTCTGCTGGTATGCGGAGCCTCCGTGTCCTCCGTGTCTCTGTGTGAGAAAAAACACCACAGAGACACTGAGACACAGAGCTGTTCTTTCGGATCTCCGTGCCTCTGTGTGAAAAAGGGCTGTGGCAATCGATTGAAAGCCCCTATACATCCATAGTTGAACATCAATAGGGGAGAAGGGGGTGGGGGCTTAGAACCTCAGGTGCACGAAGACGGGGTAGTGGTCGGAGGGCAGACGGCGTACGTAGCGGCTGAAGTTGATCTCCTGCGGTGCGTTTTTGGCCTTCTTCATCTCGCCCGACTCGTCGCCTTCCATCCAGTAGCTGTTGGTCAGCACGCCATAACGGTCGACCTCGAAATTTGTCGAAACGAAGACGTGGTCTATCCGGCTGAACGTTCGCAGCTCTGGGTCGAAGGCATTGAAGGTGCCATTCTCGGCAAACAAGACTTTGGCCTCCTCATAAGTGTCGTCAAGTATGTCAGAGTCTAAGAAGATGTGGTAGATCTCGTCGTTCTGGTCGACATTGAAGTCGCCGGTCAGCACCACGGGCTTGTTCTTGGCAATCTCACGGATGCGCTGAACGACTAATTTGGCGCCTTCGCGACGGGCGGCCTTACCCACGTGGTCCATGTGGAGGTTGAAGAAATAGAAGGTGCGGCGCGAATGGCGCAGGCGAAACTTACCCCAGGTGCAGATGCGAATGCACGCAGCATCCCATCCCAGGGTGGGCTTCTCAGGCGTTTCAGAGAGCCAGAAGTCGCCATGGTCGAGCAACTTCAAGCGCTGGCGGTCGTAGAAGATGGCGGCATGCTCGCCGGCATGCTCACCGTCATCGCGTCCACGGCCTATGTAGTCGTAGTCCTGAAGCTGGCTGAGCATGTCGTCGATTTGTGACCAGAGGACCTCCTGGGCTCCAAAGATGTCAGGATGCTCGAACAATACCTGGTTGCAGAGGACTGGGCAGCGCTGTGTCCACCCGTTGCCGTCGCGTTTGTCGCCGTCGTTCTGATAGCGGATGTTGTAGGAACCTACATACAGCTGCTGTGCGCAGGCCGTCATGATGACAACTGTCAGCGTGAATAATAGCAGGAAACGTCTTTTCATAAGCTGTTCGTCTGTTTGTTTTAGGTACTAAAAAAGGGGCTTTGTGCCCCAGCTTCGTAGTCGGTAAGGGAATCGAACCCTTATGCCAAGATTGAGAATCTTGTATCCTAACCGTTAGATGAACCGACCGGTTTTCTGCCTTTAGAGTAGTCGGTAAGGGAATCGAACCCTTATGCCAAGATTGAGAATCTTGTATCCTAACCGTTAGATGAACCGACCAGTTTGACCTTTTTACCTTAATGTTGCGGAAGCTGGGGGATTCGAACCCCCGGTACGGTTACCCGTACGGCAGTTTAGCAAACTGCTGGTTTCAGCCACTCACCCAAACTTCCTCGAGGCCCTTGAAGGGCGTTCCGCAAAGCGTTTTCTCTTAAACGCGGGTGCAAAGGTACAAAGTTTTTTTCATCCGTGCAAATTTTAGGCATTTTTTTTTCAAATAATTTGCCGTTTTGTGCTTTTCTTTGTATTTTTGCACCCGCAAAGACGGTTTGTCAATATCTGAAGCATGAGATATTTCATCACATTAAGCTATGACGGTACCCGTTTCCACGGATGGCAGATACAGCCCAACGGCATCTCGGTACAGGAGGAGCTGCAGCGTGCACTCTCGCTACTGCTGCGTGGCGACATCCAGGTGACTGGGGCAGGACGAACGGACACGGGAGTGCATGCCCGCATGATGGTGGCCCACTTCGACGTCGACGAGCCACTCGACGGCCAGCAGCTGAGCTACAAGCTGAACAAGCTGCTGCCACAGGATATTGCCGTGCAGCGCGTGGAGCCTGTGGCTGATGATATGCATGCTCGCTTCTCGGCCATCGCGCGTACCTATTACTATTATATTCATACGGTCAAGTGTCCGTTTCTTAGGCACTACTCTTGCGAACTGCACTATCCGCTCGACTTCGCGCTGATGAACGAGGCAGCCTCTATTCTGACCACTTACGAAGACTTTGGGGCCTTCTGCAAAAGCCACGCCGACGTGAAGACCACGCTGTGCCATGTCACTCGTGCACAGTGGGTGCAGCTGTCTGACAGCGAATGGCGCTTTGAGATCACGGCCAACCGCTTCCTGCGCAACATGGTGAGGGCCGTTGTTGGCACGCTCATCGATGTGGGGCGCCACCGCCTGACGCTTGAGGACTTCCGTCGTGTGGTCGAGGGTCGCCAGCGCACGCAAGCCGGTGAGTCGATGCCTGGTCATGCCCTGTTCTTGCAGAGCATCGCGTATTAACGCATCATTCCGACAGCTCGTTATAACGTCATAACGATTCAACGTTAAAACGCAATATAAGAAAAAGGTAAACGAAAATTTGGTGGTTCGGAAATAAAGTGCTACCTTTGCGCCATGATTTCAATAACCCCTTATAATAACTACATAATACTATGGCAACAGTCAAACCTTTCCGTGGCGTAAGGCCACCCCGTGAACTGGTAGAACAGGTAGAGAGCCGCCCCTACGACGTGCTCGAGAGCGAAGAGGCACGCGCCGAAGCTGGCGACAACGAGAAGAGCCTCTATCACATCATCAAACCCGAAATCGACTTCCCCGTGGGCACCAGCGAGTACGATCCTCGCGTCTACGAGCGTGCTGCTGAGAACTTCCGTAAGTTCCAGGAGCGCGGATGGCTCGTTCAGGATGCCGATGAGCACTACTACATCTACGCCCAGACCATGAACGGCAAGACGCAGTATGGACTCGTCGTCGGTGCATGGGTGAACGACTATATGGAAGGACGCATCAAGAAGCACGAGCTGACGCGGCGCGACAAGGAGGAGGACCGCATGAAGCATGTCCGCGTGAACGATGCCAACATCGAGCCCGTCTTCTTTGCTTATCCCGACAATGCCGTGCTCGACGCGCTCATTATGCGCTATGCAAATGGTGTGGAGCCTGAGTACGACTTCATTGCCCCCATTGATGGCTTTGGCCACAAGTTCTGGGTCATCAGCGACAAGGACGACATGGACACCATCACCCGTGAGTTTGCCAAGATGCCGTCACTCTACATTGCCGACGGCCACCATCGCTCGGCAGCCGCCGCACTCGTAGGCGCCGAGAAGCAGCGCCAGAATCCCAACCATACGGGCAACGAGGAGTATAACTACTTCATGGCCGTCTGCTTCCAGGCCTCGCAGCTCACCATTCTCGACTACAACCGTGTAGTGAAAGACCTCAACGGCCTCAGCAGCGAGCAGTTCCTCGAGGCTCTTCGTAAGAACTTCACTGTCGAGGACAAGGGCACTGACATCTATAAGCCAGCCCGCCTGCACGAGTTCTCGCTCTACCTCGACCAGCACTGGTATAGCCTTGTGGCACGCCCTGGCACTTTCGACGACAGCGATCCCATTGGTGTGCTCGACGTTGACATCTCAAGCCGCCTCATCCTTGACCAGATTCTGAACATCGGCGACCTGCGCTCCAGCAAGCGCATCGACTTCGTGGGCGGTCTCCGTGGCCTTGGCGAGCTGAAACGGCGTGTCGACAGCGGTGAGATGCGCGCAGCACTGGCCCTCTATCCCGTCTCCATGCAGCAGATTATGGATATCGCCGACAGCGGTAAGATCATGCCGCCGAAGGCTACCTGGTTCGAGCCTAAGCTGCGCTCGGGCCTTGTCATCCACAAGCTGTCATAACTATTCGCACTAGTCCCTGCTAGTACTGACTAGTATCACTAGCAAAACATCCCCCATCCCCATGAACGATGAGTTCAAGACGATAACCACCATAGGCGAGGGCTTCTACAGTGAGAAACGTAGTAAGTTCCTCGCCTTTGCACACCATGTTGACACGCTCGACGAGGTGAAGATGCTGTTGGCCGACTATCGTAAGAAGTACTACGACGCACGCCACGTCTGCTATGCCTACATGCTGGGCGCTGACCGCACCGACTTCCGTGCCAACGATGACGGCGAGCCCTCATCAACGGCTGGCAAGCCCATTCTCGGCCAGATCAATTCCAATAATCTCACGGACATCCTTATCGTCGTCGTACGCTACTATGGCGGCGTCAACCTTGGCACCAGCGGACTCATCGTCGCCTACCGTGAGGCGGCCGCCGATGCCATCGCCCATACGACCATCGTGACACGACAAGTCGAAGAACTCGTCACCTACGACTTCCCCTATGTGATGATGAACGACGTCATGCGCATCGTCAAAGAGGTGCAGCCGCGCATCGTCAGCCAGACCTACGACAACACTTGTCAGATTACACTTGCCATCCGCAAGTCAGAGGCACAGCGCCTCCGTGAGAAGCTCCAGAAACTCAGCTTTGAGTGAACGGGATTGCGGCTCTAACTATGATATTACGCATTTTCTTTCGCAATAAAACAATAACACAAATACAATGAAGAAACTACTCATGATCCTTATTGCCGCCGTGGCTGGTGTCACCGTGGCAACGGCCCAAGAGGCACTCGCCGTGCTCACCCACGGCACCACCACCAAGACCTTCACTGGCTATTATGCCCTGCAGAATGCTTATGCAGCGGCTACCCACGGCGACCTTATCACGCTGTCGAGCGGTACGTTTGGAGCCGTCAACCTCGCCAAGACCATTACGGTCCGTGGGGCTGGCATGGAACAGGACAAGACCTACGGCACGCAACCTACCGTCATCGACGGTAACTTCACGTTGTGCGTGCCTGACACGATTGGTGGTATTGTCACTGTTGAGGGTATCTACAACAGTGGGACCATCTACTATAGTAATTATGTACAGCGTGGTCCGAAGTTCATCAAATGTCGGCTGAACAATGTGTTGCCAGGTAGCTATACAAGCAATGGTACAAGCTATACGGGTGTCACTAAGGATGCTACTTTCTTGCATTGCAAAGTAGCAAATGAAGTGGTATGCAACGAGAAGAGCTCCATGACGTTTATCAACTGCTTTGTGAAGCACCCGCAGACCCGTAACACATCAACGTCGAACCTCACGTTCCATAATTGTGTCATTGATGTCACTTATAAAAACTCCGGTGTGTTTTCGAGTTTTTCGTATAGTGATGGAAGTTATTATAATGTTCACCTCTATAGTTCCATTTTCACCAACTGTATTTTTGTAAATACTAATACAAACTACTCAAGCTATTACGGAGCCTATACTACGCTCCAGAACTGTCTTTTACCTTCCGGTTGGAGCTTTGATACTTCACGCAGCTCCTATTGGAACTACGATAAACGGCTTGATGTTTTCAAAACCTATGATGGAAGCTATTCTAACGAGCAGGATTTCCAGCTCACCGACACTGCCAAGAGCAAATACGTGGATAGCCAGGGCCGCCAGGTAGGCATCCACGGTGGCACGTTCCCCTTCAGCGCCCGTGTGGCAGGCCCTCACCTCAAGACCATGCAGGTGTCGCCTCGCTCTACTGGTGACGGCAAACTGAACGTCAAAGTACGCATCGAGAATACGGGCTATTAGTATACTACACAGTTCTTTCCATAACTTTTACATGAATAAAACTATGAAACAGTTTCTAACAATCATCGCAGCCCTGTTGCTGACAAGCATAGGTACATGGGCACAGGACGAAGCCATGGCTGTATTGACCCATAACGGTACGACAAAGACTTTTAGTGGGCGCCAAGCCTTGATTAACGCATACACTGAGGCTGCAAATGGCGACCTCATCACCTTATCGAGTGGACAGTTCGAGTCGGTAGCCAAGATTGAGAAAGCCATCACTATACGTGGCGCTGGCCTTGGCAATGACGCCGTCTACCACACGCAGCCTACGGTCATTTACAACAATATGACACTGGCCATCCCCAACGAGACATCTGGTCACTTCCAAATGGAGGGTATTTACCATGCCAATTGGATATACTATGCCAACAATCTGAAGGACGCCAAGTTCGTACGGTGCCGCCTGAGCAGTATTAGTGCTGGACAATACGAGATTACAGGCGGGGAGAAGAAGTGGGGGACCTGCCAAAACCTCCAATTCTTCCATTGCAAGATTGCAGGCGTATTAGTGTGCAATAGCTACAGCACGATGAGCCTCGTAAACTGCTATGTGGAAAGTCCATATACATACGGCAACACGACGTCGAATATGAGTTTCAGAAACTGTGTGATTAAAGCTGTGTATAAAAATTTTAGTGCTATGGGGAAGAGTGATTTTGCATATGGATATTACAGTGGTAATACTTCTATTGCTATATGGAGTTGTTACCTTACCAATTGCATTGTCTATAAAGCCGACTCTAATACTTCCCGCTGGAACGACAACACCGTCTTTACAAACTGCCTCCTTCCCTCCAACTGGGCACCCAACGTCGATCGCAACACCTATCAGAACTACTCCTCCGTCTCTGCTATCTTCCAGACTTACACTGGTACCTACGCCGAGACAGAAACCTTTGCGCTGAAGGATGATGCCGCTGCCGCCTATCTTGGCAACGACGGCAAGCAGGTGGGCATGTATGGTGGTGTCATCCCCTACAGTCCTCGCCTCGCTGGTCCACACATCAAGAGCCTGAAGGTGAGCGACCACAGCACTGCCGATGGCAAGTTGAACGTGAGAGTTCTTATCGAATCGACCCAAGACTAAATTCCTCTGATTATGATCACAATTAGAAAACTGATATTACTATTGTTCGTCGCCCTACTGCCAACGGATGTCTTGCTGGCCATTCCTGCTCATCCAGGTACTGCGGTGGTTCGGCAGCCTGACGGCTCGACGCTGACAGTGCGGCTTGTGGGCGACGAGTGGCTCAACTTCACAACGACTGCCGATGGTTACACCGTGGTGCGCGACCATGAGGGCTACTACGTCTACGCTGAGCGACAGAACGACGACCTCGTTGCCACTGCTCGACGCGCCCACGACGAAGCGCTGCGCACTGCTGACGAAAAGGCATGGCTTCAGACTACTGAAAAGTATCTGGCACCGAAGATGAGTGCTCGTATTGAGGAGGCACGTCGGATAGAAATGGACTATCGACGTCGTGCCCGTGCTGCTGCCATGCAGCATGCTCCGCTTTTCGACTATAGAAACTTCCGTGGCTTGATTATCCTTGTGCAATTTAACGATTGTTCTTTCTCTCGTTCTGACTATTCCACGATTATCAATAACATGATGAATCAGGAGAACTATGGAGGGTACGACAACACGACCGAGTTGGGACGCTTCACTGGAAGTGTGCGCGACTATTTCCACGATAATTCAAACGGCGTATTCAATCCACAGTTCAGAATCGTAGGCCCCGTTACTATCAATTATAGCCAATATGCCGCCAATAAGACAGACAATGCCCGTGAGATAGTAACAGCAGCACTGGACGCCGCTGACTCGCAAGTTAATTATGCGGATTACGACGGCAATGGCGACTCACAGGTTGACATGGTCTACTTCATTTTCGCCGGCTGTGGTTCTAATCATGGAGGCAATGATGAGCGGCTCATCTGGCCACATGCCGGTCATCTTATCTACCAAAAAGCTGATGACGACAAGTGGTATTATCTGCAGCGTGACAACATCAACATGGGGCGTTACGCCTGTTCGACCGAAATGGCAGGAGCTGAAACCAACAGCTATCTCGACGGCATTGGCACCATCTGCCATGAGTTCAGTCATGTGCTGGGCCTGAAGGATCTGTATGACACCGACTATGGGAAAAACGGGCAAAGTAATCATCCGGACGACTGGACCCTCATGGCCAGTGGCGGCTACCTGAACAACAGCCGCACACCAGCCGGCTATGGGCTCTATGAGCGTTATGCCGTCGGTTTCGCCACACCGCAGACGCTTGGTGCTGAGGGTTGCTTCTCGTTGCAGCCTATTGGAACGAGCAATCGAGGCTACCGAATCAATTCAGCCGTTGAGAACGAGTTCTTCCTTGTAGAGAATCGTCAGCAGACAAGCAAGTGGGATGCTCATCTGCCAGGTCATGGACTCCTCGTGTTTAGGGTTGACAGTACTGACACTGAAGTGTGGAACTCGAATAAAGCGAATATCGACCCCACCCACAACTACTATGAGATGGTGCGTGCTGGCGGTGGACGTGGTGCTACCGACACCGACCCCTTCCCGGGTACTCAGGGCGTGACGGCGCTGACGAACACCACACTGCCGGCAAACTTGCTGTCGTGGACGGGACAACCGACGAAGATGGTGCTTGAGAACATCACCGAGAGTGCTAATGGCACGGTGACGTTCGATCTGACTGATAGCAGCAAACAGCCGGTGACTCCGCCTGACGGTCCCGATGATCCAGACACCCCAGATCCAATCACCTTCGGCAGCTACGCCGTGAAGTACTGGTACGACAACCAGACGCAGTTGGCAGGTACCATCAGTGACGTTCGTTCAGCCTTCCAGCTCGATGTGTCGGGACTGGCCGACGGCCTGCATGCACTTCATGTCGCCGTCTGCGGCACGTCTGATCAGGGGGATTACTATGAGGAGGCGCCACACACCGTCTACTTCGAGAAGCATGGTGAGGAGACGCAGATTCGCAATCGCTTCTTTGTGGATAACGTTGAGACAATCGCCGTCCGCTACAGTACTGACAACACTTACACACTGGCTCTCCCCGTAGAGACAGTCAGCGAGGGCCTGCACAAACTTACTACCATGATCGAGACAACGGAGAGCCAGCGCCCCGTCATCGTCAGTCACTACTTTCAGCGCATGCCTACTTCCAGAGAGCTCGACGACCTGCACCTCATGGTGAGCATCGATGCCGCAGCGCCCACCGTGCTGCAGCGCCCCTTCGTGGGCGACAGTCTGGTCTACGATCTCGACGTGAGTAAGATGGATCCTGGCCTGCACACGCTGACCTATCAAGTGAAGGGCCGTCTGCAGACTGCACCAGAGAAGACCTTCTTTGTCATCGACCCGAAGATGAACGGCTACGACTACTGGCTCAACGACGACCGCTCGACTGCTGTCCACACCGCCCTGACGCCTGTCGCCATGCCTTACGAGCTGTCGGCCAATGTCCCTGTGCGTACGATGCCACTACGTCCAGAGAAGTTCCACTTCGCCGTGGAGGAGGGCATACCGACGACCTATGCCATCAACGACTTCACGTTCCAGGCCACCACCAACAATGGCTACTGGGATTACCTGACGGCAGAGTATATCGACACGCAGAGCCGTACCTATATCGGTGCCACACCGTTGCCAAAGAACCAGACTACTACGGCTAATGCACCTGCTGCCAATGCCATTGGCTGGTTCTCCTTGAAAGCCAATGCCGGCGACGGCATTGGCCTGTATGCCAACCGTCCCTGCACGTTGCAGCTCTTCTCGCCGAGGTCGGCCGAAGTCTATCGTGCCAGTGGTCAGCAGGCCGTCACCGAGGGTGGCATCACGGCCCCAGTGAGTGGCACCTACTATGTCGCGCTGCACTCGCTGACCGATGCTTCCGCAGCGACAGTCGCCGTCACCTACGACAGCGTTGAAGGTGCAGGACTTATAGGCGATGTGAACAATGATGGCACTGTGGGCATTGGTGACATCGTGGCTGTCACTAACATCATGGCGGGCATCAATACTGATGCCGCCACAATGAGCCGTGCCGATGTGAATGGCGATGGCGACATCGGTATTGGCGACATCGTGGCCATTACGAACATCATGGCGGGTTTGAACTAGGTATCAGTCGGCCTGCTTATGCAGAAGTCGCTTGTACTGATGAGCAACAAAGTGGACACGGTCATCAGCGACATCCTTGACTAGTCAGGCAAAGCTATCATTGAGGCCTATCGAACTGAGGGTGGCTGTCCAACAGGGCAGCCATCTGCTGTTGCAGCTCACGGGCCTTGTTGCCTGCCACTTCGGCGAAGTGGTCGTCACTGGAGGCATAGATGATGCCGCGTGACGAGTTCACCAGCAGGCCGCAGTCGCTGTTCATGCCGTAGCGGCAGACCTCTTCGAGCGAGCCGCCCTGTGCTCCAACGCCAGGGACAAGCAGGAAGTGGTTGGGAGCGACACGGCGCACATCCTCGAACATGCGGCCCTGCGTGGCACCTACGACGTACATCATGTTCTCGTCATTGCCCCACTGCTGGCTGACGCGCAGCACGCGCTCGAAGAGGCGCTCAGGCACTCCGTCTTCGGAGGATGTGGCGAATTGAAAGTCATGGCTCCCCTTGTTCGATGTCAGTGCCAGCAGCACCACCCACTTGCCAGGGTACTGCAGGAAGGGCGTGACAGAGTCCTCGCCCATGTAGGGCGCCACGGTCAGTGCGTCCACGTCGTACTCCTCGAAGAACGTGCGGGCATACATCTGGCTGGTGTTGCCAATGTCGCCACGCTTGGCGTCGGCGATGATGAGGTGGTGGGGGTGATGCTCCTTCAGGTAGCCGATGGTCTTGACAAACGTCTCCATGCCCTTCAGCCCATAGGCCTCGTAGAAGGCCAGGTTCGGCTTGTAGGCCACGCAGTAGGGTGCCGTGGCTTCGATGATCGCTTTATTAAACTCGAACACAGGGTCGTACAGGTCGAGGACGCACTGGGGCATCTTCTTAGGGTCAGTGTCCAGACCCACGCAGAGGAACGATCTCTTCTGCCTAATCTGTTGTATAAGTTCTTGTCGTGTCATTTTTTTGTCTTGTTTTTTTCTACTTTATCTCCCCAACTCCCCAACTCCTCAACTCCTCAACTCCTCATCTCCCCAACTCCTACAACTCACTTTCCTTCATTCGCTCCGCATTCTCGGCCACGGTCAGCGCGTCGATCATCGGCTGGATGTCGCCGCCGAGGAATCCCTGCAAGTCGTGGGTGGTGTAGCCGATGCGGTGGTCGGTGACGCGTCCCTGTGGGAAGTTGTAGGTGCGGATCTTTGCTGAGCGGTCGCCTGTCGACACCAGCGTCTTGCGGCGCGAGGCGATGTCGTCGACATACTTCTGGTGCTCCTTGTCATAAATAAAGGTGTAGAGTCGCGACAGGGCACGCTCCTTGTTCTTGGGCTGGTCGCGCGTCTCAGTACACTCAATCAGTATCTCCTCCGTCTCGCCCGTGTTGGGGTTCTTCCACATGTAGCGCAGGCGCACGCCCGACTCCACCTTGTTGACGTTCTGGCCACCAGCACCCGACGAGCGGAAAGTGTCCCACTTGATCTCGCCCTCGTTGATGTGCACCTCGAACTTGTCGGCCTCGGGCAGCACGGCGACGGTGGCAGCGCTGGTGTGCATGCGGCCCTGCGTCTCAGTGACTGGCACACGCTGCACGCGATGGACGCCACTCTCGTATTTCAGCGTTCCGTAGACGTCGGCGCCACTCACGGCAAAGTCGATCTCCTTGTAGCCACCCACGGCACCCTCGCTGACGTCAGTGACGGCGAGCTGCCAGCCTTTCGAGTCGCAGAAGCTCTTGTACATCCTGAACAGGTCGCCAGCGAAGAGGCAGGCCTCGTCGCCACCCGTGCCAGCGCGAATCTCCATCTGCACGTTCTTGGCGTCCTCAGGATCCTTGGGGATGAGGGCAATCTTGATTTCTTCTTCCAGCTGAGGCTGCAGGGCCTCGTTGGTGGCCAGCTCCTCGCGCGCCATCTCTTTCATTTCAGGGTCGTCCTCGTTGGCCAGGATATCCTTGGCCTCGCGAATGCCGTTCAGACAGGCGATGTATCGCTTACGGGCGTCCATGATGTCGCTCAGGTCCTTGTACTCTTTCGCCAGTTTCACAAAGCGCTGCTGGTCGCCAATCACGGCGGGGTCAGTAATCAGTGTCGACACCTCCTCGAAGCGAGCCTCCAGGCCGTCGAGCTTCTGTAAAATGCTGTTCGTCGTCTCTGCCATTATTCTCTTGTTTGTTGTTTGGGCTGCAAAGGTACGAAAAAAGGCGCAATATTCAAAATGAAAACCGCTTTTTCTTGTTTTTTATCCCAAATCGGTCATTAGAAACAATATGAGTAAGAGCCTCCCTAACCCCTCGGAGAGGGATAAGATAGCCCTGCAGCGGAAAAAGTTAGCCCTGCAACGGAAAGTTAGACCTGCAACGGAAAGTTAGCCCTGCAACGGAAAAAGTTAGTCCTGCAGCGGAAGTGGTAACACTTGAATCGGTCATTAACACAAAAAGACCTCCCCTCGCTCGGCTTTGCCGCTTCGCTCTGCGAAGAACCCCTCCTGTAGGACTACTCTTTACACACATCTCGATAGTGTTCTTATGGCCTACTTGCCAGGTGCGATTTTCAAAAAAGTCATTAAATTATTTGGCCATATCATATATAATTAGTACATTTGCACATGTTAAAAAAACACCTTTTCGGGTGTTGGAAATGATGCGAGAATCGGAAATCGGCTAGGTTCGCTTTGCGACCGGATGGTGGAAAAAGGTTCCAGCATCATTCATTTCTGCTGCGAGAGCCATGCTGAACGGGCTGCAGCGTACCGTTTGATCAACAATGGTAGACTGGTCATGGAAGATATCGTCAGTGGCTTGGCACTTGATTGTTCTGAAGGGTGCGAAGGCCTCTCCCACGTGCTTTGCCTGCAAGACACTACAGAAATAGTTTTCAGTCACGAAGGTCGTCTCTCTCTTTCGGACACGGACTTCGGCTACGGTACGAGTGAGCATGAGAAGTTTTGCATCTTCGCCCATCCCGGCCTGGTCATTGACGCTGCGAGCCGTATGCCCGTGGGCTTTGGCCACATAAAGGTATGGAGTAGGGACAGGTCGGAGGACCGCAAGAAGAAGCAGCGCCGCGGCAAGCTGAAGCTGGAGGAAAAGGAGTCGTACCGGTGGGTGGAGACAGCGGAGGGGACGGCATCATCCCTGCCTGACGGTGTGCGGGTGACGATGGTCGGCGACCGCGAGAACGACGTGTACACGGTGATGTGCATGACACTGGCGTGCGGCTGTGACTTCCTTGTCCGCTCGATGCACGACCGCCCCGTGGACTGCGATGTTGAGGGCGGCAGCCGGGGTATCAGGGAATACATGCTGAGATTACCCGTGGCCCACACCTACGACCTTGAGCTTTGCGGGCACAAGGGCAGGAAGAGCCGCACGGCCAGGATGCACCTGCGCTTCTCCAAGGTCACCATCAGGAAGAGCGGCAATTGCCTTGACGACGTGCCGGAGAGCCTCCCCTGCTACTGCATCCATGTCATTGAAGATGCCTCGACTGTCCCCGACGGCGAAGAGCCCGTGGAGTGGCGCTTGCTCACCTCCCACACGGTTGAGAGCGTGGACGAGGCTGTCGAGTGCGTGGAATGGTACAAGTGCCGCTGGTACATAGAGGAGCTCTTCAGGGTCTGCAAGAGCGAGGGCTTCCGCATCGAGTCCGTGCAGTTGGAGAGCGGTGCGGCAGTAAAGAAGCTCATCGTCCTGACGATGTGGGCGGCTTTGAGGTGCATCATGCTCAAACGCGCCTACGACGAGCAGGACGAGGCCGTGCCAGCCAGTAAGATGTTTGATGAAGAAGAGGAGCACTTGCTCGACCTTGAGATGGAGCGTATAAGCCAGAAGTCACCAAAAGCCCTTGACGGCAGGAACCCGTTCCGCAAGCACTCCCTGCCATGGGCTGCCTGGATTATTGCCCGAATGGGCGGCTGGAGCGGCTATGTCTCAGCACACGGCAGACCTGGATACATCACCATGAAACAGGGATTGGACAGGTTCCGGCAGCACCTAGAAATCATAGCCTTCGCAAGGGCTAGAGATGTGTGTAAAGAGTAGTCCTGTAGGAGGGGGATAAGATAGACCTGCAGCGGATAAGGTAACTTATCCCCCTCCTACAGGAGGGGTTCTTCGCAGAGCGAAGCGGCAAAGCCGAGCGAGGGGAGGTCTCTTACAGGAGGGGTTCTTTTCCCCCCCTCCGTTTCCCCACTTTCGGGAACGGTGAATAAGGACTGGCGTACTTGCGTACCGTTACAACTGTCGGAGCGCTCCAACGAGCTCGTTGTTCTCACTGCGGGTGCCAACAGGTATGCGGACGGCGCCTGGCAGGGGCAGCGTGTCGAGGGTGATGCCACGCTGCTGCAGATAAGCGACGATGCGTGGGGCATTGGTAAGGCTGACGACGAAGAAGTCGGCATCGGCATCGTAGACACGCTCGCAGAACGGCAGCTCACGGAAAGCCTGCATCAGACGCGTGCGCTCCTGCATGCAAAGGCGCACACGGCGGTCAAGGTCGAAGGGGTCGGGTAGGGCGCTGAGGGTCTCGCCGTCGTACTCGTAGAGTGCCTCTAACAGCCGCAGGCGACCGATGTTCGCTGGCTGTGAGAACAGCAGTCCTGGACTGTCGAGAACGATGAGCCGTGGGAACTTGGGCAGCTCGAAGCGCAGAGGGCGCTGACGGGCGTAGTCGCTCAGCCGCTCGTCGACGACCACCATGCCCGTGAACTTGTCGAGCAGTCGCACCAGCTCCTCGCGTACCATATTATTATTACTTGTCACGGCGTTGGGCATGCTGAGCCAAACGAGGCGCGTCCTGGCATTGCATGCAGCCAGCAGCGTGTCGGCCGTCAGCTGTAAGTTGTCGTCGAGTGCTGCCGTCCGATATTCCACGTGGTTCACGTCGGCCAGTTGCTGAAAGTCAGGGCTTGTGAGGCTTGTGGCAACGACATTATCGGCAAAAGGCTTGCAGAAGATGCGGAATACGAGGTCGATGGCGCGCAGGGTGTGTCCAGCAACAAAAGTGTAGTCGGCGGGTATTCCTTTCACCCGTTCCAGTGTTTTCGTCAGCTCGTTCGTTATCATTTCCTAATATTTTGGCGCAAAGTTAGGGAAAATTTTCCGAATATGCAATAAAATGCTTAATTTTGCACCCGAAAAATGAAAAAACTCGCACACATCGCCCTCGTTTGCTTGCTTCTGGCCGCCTGTCAGCGCCATCAGGAAGTGCCGCCACCAACATGGTCGACGGAGACGGCGACTGATGGTAGTTTCGACCTCAGCGAGATAGAGATGTCAGGCGAGCTCATCGCACTGACACTCACAGGCCCTGACACGTACTACGACTACCACGGTGGCCATCTGGGCGTACACTACCTGATGTGTCTCGACTTTGCCCAGCACCTTGGCGTGCGTCTGCGCATGGAAGCCTGTCGCGACACGGCTGAACTGCTGCAGCGACTCGATGCTGGCGATGCCGACCTTGGCGTGCTCAGCTTCCAGAGCGACAGCCTGTCGCCTGGGTGGCGCATTGGCAGCAACAAGCCTGAGCTGGCTGAGGCCCTCGCGGCCTGGTATCGCCCCACGATGCTGGCCGAGGCAAAAGCCAAGGAGCACCAGATGCTCACGCAGCCACGCGTCAGGCGCCACATCTATGCCCCCATGCTGTCGAAGGGCGTCATCTCGCACTACGACGGCTACTTCAAGCAGTATGCCAAGCGCATCGGCTGGGACTGGCGACTCATTGCTGCCCAGTGTTACCAGGAGTCGACCTTCGACCCGCAGGCCAAGTCGTGGGCAGGCGCCACAGGTCTGATGCAGATCATGCCCACCACGGCTGACCACCTCGGACTGCCTCGCGACCAGCTGACGAACCCTGAGCAGAACATTGCCGCCGCTACACGCTACCTGAAGGAGCTGGAGCAGGCTTTCAGCTACATACGTGACCGCCAGGAACGCCAGAACATGGTGCTGGCATCGTATAATGGTGGCGCCAACCACGTGCGCGACGCCATGCGGCTGGCTGAGCGCGACCGCCGTAACCCACAGCGCTGGCAGGACGTGAAGCCCTACATCCTGCGACTGAGCCAGCCAGAGTACTACAACGACACCCTCGTGCGCTATGGCTATATGCGTGGCAGCGAGACAGCCGACTATGTGGACAAGATCCGCCAGCGCTACGACAAGTACAGGCGGACGGTGAGATGAGGCATGGGGGCGAATTAAACGAATTAACCCAAATTGGTCATTAGAAACAATATGTGTAAGAGACCTCCCCTAACCCCTCCTGTAGGAGGGGGATAAGTTAGACCTGCGGCGGATAGGGGGATAAGTTAGACCTGCAGCGGATAAGGTAACTTATCCCCCTCCTACAGGAGGGGTTAGGGGAGGTCTCCTACAGGAAGGGTTCTTCGCAGAGCAGGAAGAGTTCTTCGCAGAGCGAAGCGGCAAAGCCGAGCGAGGGGAGGTCTCCTACAGGAAGGGTTCTTCGTAGAACAGGAGGGGTTCTTCGTAGAGCGAAGCGGCAAAGCCGAGCGCGGGGAGGTCTCTTGTGCTAACGACCGATTTGGGTTAAACAGGAGGGGCGCGGGGAGGTCTCTTGTGCTAACAACCGATTTGGGTTAAACGAATAACGGACGCGCAGCAATTCGTGTAATTCGTTCAATTCGTTGTTGGAGAAAAAGATTATTTGTATAAACTAAATTTGAATAGTTACTTATTAAGAACGGATGAACAACGAACAAAGATACGTGATCATTGCCGACAGCGGCAGCACGAAGACAGATTGGGCGGTTGACGGACGCCGTCTGCAGACACAGGGCATCAACCCTTTCCATCAGGATGAGGACACCATACGCAGCATTTTGCGCAACGAACTGCTGCCACAGTTGGCCTTACCCCTCGCCGCTTCATCGCCAGAGAGTGACGCGACAGATGCTGCGCATCAAACGTTGGCCGTAGAGGGGGCCGTCTTCTACGGCAGTGGCGTGCGCCCTGAGCTGGAGGCCAAGATGGAGGGGCTGTTGCGTGAGATCTTTCCTAATGCCAGCCATATCGAGGCGCACAGCGACCTGCTTGGCGCTGCCCGTGCCCTCTGTGGCGGCCGCGAAGGCATTGCCTGCATACTTGGCACAGGAGCCAACTCCTGCCTCTTCGACGGCGAGCGCATCGTGCGTAACACGCCTCCCTTGGGCTATATCCTTGGCGACGAGGGCAGTGGTGCCGTGCTGGGCATTCGCTTCCTCAATGCGCTCTATAAAGGCCAGCTCGACGATGCCCTGCGCCACGCGTTCGAGGCGTGGGCAGGCTTGGCCCTGCCTGACGTCATAGCCCGTGTCTATCGGCAGCCTATGGCCAACCGCTGGCTCGCCTCGCTGTCGCCATTCATCCATCAGCACATCAGCCAGCGTGGCGTCCAGGCGCTGGTCGTCGACAATTTTCGTGACTTCATACGTCGCAACATCGTGCCCTATCGTCGCCCTGACCTGCCTCTGAACGCCGTTGGCAGCATTGCCTACCATTACCAGCCACAGCTTCAGGAGGCAGCCCGTCAGGAGGGCTATGCCATTGGCATCGTCGTGCGCAGTCCACTCGACCGTCTGACCATGCCCAAAGCTGGCTAATAGTTTGCTCCGAGCGGACTGCCACACTTCTCCGAGCAGACTGCCACACTTCTCCGAGCAGACTGCCACACTTCTCCGAGCAGACTGCCACACTTCTCCGAGCAGACTGCCACACTTCTCCGAGCAGACTGCCAGTGTTGCCGTGAGGAAGCTCATCGTCTGGCCGCATGTTTTGAACTATTTTGAAAGATTTTCAGGAAAAGTGTTGGCGGTTTCAGAAATTTTTGCTACCTTTGCAGGCAAGTTTTGAAAAACGGAAACAATACCTAAATATTCATTAGCTTATGTCACAAATTACAGGACGCATTTCCCAGATTATCGGACCCGTCATTGATGTCTATTTCGACACAAAGGGACTCGATGCGGAGAAAGTGCTGCCGAAGATTCACGAAGCCCTGAAGATTGACCGTGGCGACGGCCGAATGCTCGTCGTCGAGGTGCAGCAGCACATCGGCGAGGACACCGTGCGCTGTGTGGCCATGGACAATACCGACGGACTGCATCGTGGGCTGGAGGCTATCCCCGTGGGCTCACCCATTCAGATGCCTTCGGGCGACCAGATCAAGGGTCGCATGCTCAACGTGATAGGCCAGCCTATCGACGGTATGAAACAGCTCGACATGAAGGGTGCCTATCCCATTCACCGTGAGGCTCCCACGTTCGAGGAACTCTCTACGAAGAAGGAGATTCTTGCCACTGGCATCAAGGTCATCGACCTTCTGGAGCCTTACATGAAGGGTGGTAAGATTGGCCTCTTCGGAGGTGCTGGTGTGGGCAAGACGGTGCTCATTATGGAGTTGATCAACCACATTGCCAAGGGTCACAACGGCTTCTCAGTGTTCGCTGGCGTCGGTGAGCGCACCCGTGAGGGCAACGACCTCATTCGCGAGATGATTGAGAGTGGTGTGGTGCGCTATGG
>JAFPZD010000258.1 GCA_017417465.1 Prevotella sp.
GGGGGGCCGGGGGGCGAGGCCGTCGGGGGGCCGGGGGGCGAGGCCGTCGGGGGGCCGGGGGGCGAGGCCGTCGGGGGGCCTGGGGGCGAGGCCGTCGGGGGGCCTGGGGGCGAGGCCGTCGTTACTGTTTAAAGATCAGGCCGTCTTGCCAGTCGAGGTCGGTGCTGACGCTCAGCTCGTCGTCCTTGGTGCGGATGACGCCGTTGTCGTCAATCCATCCGAGGATGATCTTCAGCTGTCCGGCACGCAGGGGGTGACGGATGCCGAGTGTGGTGCGTGTGACGGTGCCGGTGGCCATGGTGACGTAGCAGTCGTAGCACCAGATGACCACGCCGCAGTCGTCATAGAGGAATACGGGCTCGTCGATGTCTACGCGCGAGCGTGTATAATGAGAAGGTTCGCGCGAGGGCAGGCTCACGCCGCAGAAGGCGAGCCAGTTGGTGTTGTTGAGTGTCACGCGGTCGCTGCGCACCAGATAGTCGGCACCGTAGGTGTAGGCACTGTCGCAGACATTGAAGGCGTGGGCGAAGCCAGCGGTGAAGATGCGCACGTCGGTGAACTTGGCGGTGCGTGGGTCAAGCACGATGGCGGCGGCGCTGTTGGCCATGTACATGGGGAAGTCGTACTGCTGGGGACCGTAGGTGAGGCCCGTCAGCAGCTTTCGGCCGGTGAAGAGGCCCGACTGCTGGGAGGCAACGGCGTCGTCGAGTGAGCCGGGCTCCTGAACGGTGGCTTTCGAGGCTGTCAGTGCGAGCTGCGAGCCATGGCAGCGGTCGGTGTTGCGCTGTGCCACAGGTCCGTTAGGCTGTACGTTGACAACGGCCAGGTGCATATAGTCGTAGATGGGCATGAAAATGTCGAAGGAACGCTCCGTGGCGTTCATCGCCGTCGGTAGCTGGTCGCGCAGGGGCAGCGTGGCCACCGAGTCGGGAAGGGCGTAGAACGACAGGGCGATGTCACGGCCATAGTCGGTGAAGACGTCCTTCAGGTGTGTGCGAAGGTCGTCGGCAATTGACGTGTGCTCGCCGAGGACTCGCGCAATCTCGCGATTCTCGTTCGTCACCAGGCACATGCGGTACTGAGCACGGAAGTCTATTTCACAGTCGTCCAAGTCCTCGTCGATCATGTTGCACGACGTCGACATGGAGACGGCTACCGTCATCATCAGGGCAATGAGTGCCTTGCTCTTCCAGTTTCTGTTCATTGTATTCTTCTTTTTACAGCGTGTTGCTGTGGGTTTGTGGTTGTGCAGCGGTGTGCTGCGGAGTTTGGGTTGTGCAGCGGACGCTTTGTCGTACCAGCTGCTTGTCTCTTGTTGATGTGGTGCAGCGGTATGTGCTGCGTGGTTGTGGCTCTCGAAGTGCCGGTTTGAGACCCGCGAAGTGTCGGTTCGAGGCTTGCGAAGTGCCGGTTCGACGGTCGTCCTCTGCCGGGTCTCGTTTTTCTGTTAGGAAACCGGTAGGAGGCGCGGCGCGGTCGTTGCCGCGCCTCTGCCGGTTATTGTTGTTCAGTCACATACGGACAGGCGTCCGCATGAACGCGATTTTAGACTTAGAGTTAGTCACCAGGTGTTACGGCCGTATGGTTGTCGCCACTGAGGTCAATTTCGAACTCAATACCGGGACGCCACTCGATATCAACGCTCAGACCGAAGCTGATCTGTGCACTGCGCAGGTCGGGCACGGTAACGTAAGCATCCTTCAGTGAGTTGGCAGTCAGGTTGAACGTAGCCTTCGTGACATAATCCTGAGTGAAGATACGGGTGATCTGCTTGGAGGTACCGTCAGCATTGAGGGGAGGAACCTGATAGTACGTATCCCACTCCGAAATCTGGTTGGTGCCAAGCGGGAGTTTACCGATGAGGTAGAAGGTACCGTCCTTGCGGACCATGTTGTCACGGCCCCAGAAGTCATCACCATTGTTCCTGAACTCAAGAGCTACGCGGACCTCATCAGTCTGCTTGTTACCAGCTACGTAGTTGTCAAGCACGACGGTGTAGTTAGGAGCAGCTTTAGCGCCAGCAGCCGTAGGAGCAGCGATGCCCTGACCACCGTTGATGGCATTGTCGTAGATGACATTCGACAAGTCACTTTCAAGAGGCAGGAACTCCCAGTCAACACCATCTGACTGACCGCCGACAAGGATACCGGTGAGCGTGATGTCCAGATCGCCAACGGCAACCACCTGGGCGTCTTCATTAGGATAGAACTTCTTGGTGTTGTCCTCGTACTGCGTAACGCCAGTCTTGACACCGAGCGTGGACTCGAGCAGGGCAACGCCGTAGTTGATGTTCTGACCCAGGGCAGCGGCGCGCGTTGATGAGGTGACATGGCTCTTGCCTTCAACCCAGCCAGTCCAGTTGCCGTCGGTATCCCAATTGCCTACGCCGTTAGGATAGTCAGCATTCTTCTTCTCAGTGTTGGCAGTGCGGATCCAGCTGTTGCAGCGATACATCAGCTCAGCAGGGAACATGTACTTTTCGGTATCCATTTCCAGGTCTGCGTTTGTAACGCGCTTGCTGAGGTCATACACGAACTTACCAGCCTGAGTGTCGTACTTAATGATGGCAGCACCACGAGGCAGGTTGAAAGTAGTGATGGGGAAGTCAGCAAGGTCAGATGTAACGACTGCATCAGCACCATTGAGGAAAGCAGCATTGTAAGCATCTGCTGTTTCGATGCCAGCAACTTTTAAAGCCACCTTTTGATCTATAGCCGAAGAAACATTTGAATAGCCCGTCAATGTGCCATCATGACTGAAGAAGAGACTAATACGGTTCATGAGGTCACCAGCAATAGCCTTTGCCAGCAATTCTTGAGGAGATGTGGGAGTAGTGCTTGACATGGCATCGAGCGTAGTATAGATGTCGCTCATCATGTAGAAGACAGCCGAGCCGGAGCCTGCACGATACTCATCAGGATTCTCAGAAGTGAAGGAATAATAGATGTGGCCAAGGATTTCTTCCAGCGGAGTGAGGGTTCTGTCGTTGGATTCATCAGAATCCTGATTTGCGGCATACTGAGTTCCCAGCTCTTTCCATGTCACCTTGATGGGCGCGGTGTGATCAGTCCAGTTGGGGAACTTGGCAGCAAGCGTGGCCTCGGTCTCGGTGGGGAATTGTGACACGATGTTGGCCATCGTTGAAGTACCCTCAGCCAAGGTGGCAGCCGTCATAATGTAGCAAAGATAGTTGCCGGTATTATGGCAGCGCTGCTTGTAACCATCAATACGCTTGACAAGAGAGAAAGTGTATTCTGCGGGAACATTACCTTCTGTGGAGTAGTCAATCTTTCCATTCTCATTGTTGGAGAGAGTGCCCTGAGGAGCATGACCGTAGAACAGCATGGCATTCGTTCCAACAGGAAGACCAAGCTCGAGGATGCGGTTCGACTTGCTACCACTGTTGTCAACAGCACCTGAAGCCAGCAGTGTGGGGAAGTCGTAGCGCTTTGCAGCTGCTTCAGAAGCAGCATCGCCAAAGACCACATCGTTAGCAGCGCCGACGTAAGCCAGCAGGATAGCGTCGTTCATGCCGCGGAAATTATCGCCGTTGAACTGCACTGTCGTAGCGCTCGAACGGGTCGACATGTTGTTAGTAGCAACGTTGAAGACGAAGTCGGTAGTCACCTCATTTGTCTCTGCGTTGTACTTGGGGTTCACCTCCGCAAGTTCCTCCTCCGAGGTACAAGCGGTGAATGAGAGTGCGATGGCACCCATCATTCCGAATAATACTTTTTTCATCATGTAGATAAATTTAAAGAGTTAATAAAATGAGTTAATTAATAAATGATTGTTTGTGTTCTATATGTTGTCGTGCAGGCTAAGCACTAAGTCCTGATACTGCACTGTCCTGTCCTTTTTTCTGCTGTCGCTCTTCGTCGTATTTTCAGCTCGAAATCGGTGTGCGTCTCCGCGCCGGAGAGTTTCGTTGGTTCATTCTTTCTTTCGTTTGACGGTATGTTTGAGTTTCAGTACTGCGAGATTGAGTTCTATTTCCGTCTCCGTTTCGTTGGTTGCGAAGGCATCACCGAAGAGGTTGTCGACAATCTTGCTGCTTTTTTCGAGCAGCGACTGCCGCTGCTGGTCGTTCTCTGCCGTCGTTGCGGCGCTAATGGTGCGCTGCAGCTCGTGCAGCTTGGCGTATGCCTCAATGATGGCGATGGTGGTCTGTACAGCCTTCTCTCCCTTGAGGATGGTAGCAAGCATGTATAGTCCGCGCTCGGTGAAGGCCTTTGGTATAGTCCGGCTCATTGGACTCACCTCATTTGCGGTCGAAATTTTCGACCGCAAAAGTGCAAACTCCTGACTATCAAGTTCTAAGACGTACCCTTTTGGGAACTTAGCGGGATTGTTCCTGACAGCTTCGTTGATGCGCTTGGTCTCTACACCATAGAGTTCAGCCACGGCGAAGTCGAGAATGACGTTTTGGCCATTCACCTGCAGGATGTTGTCCTGCACTGACTCGTATGTGACGATACTCTTTTTCATTTTATTCTGGTGGGGAGTATTTACACCTTATTATATATACGCACGCGTAAGGGCTTACTTCCGTCTCTGCTGCTGTAGCTGCTGCTGGTTGACGAGCTGGTTGTATTTCTCGAACTCCGTCTGGTACGAGGAGAGTGCGTTGAGATAGCCACTGAGGCGGTCGGCATTGAGTCGGGCGTCGGCATTGCCGTTGGCTGCAGCCTTGCGGAAGTAGTCGAGTGCCTCTTGTGCCTGTCCGTTCATGAAGAGTGTGACGCCGAGTGCGTTCCACGAGCGCGGGTCTTCCTTCACGCCATTGAGGATGTTGAGTGCTGGCTGCCACTGCTCACGCTTCATGAGTGCGATAGCCTGGTTGATGGCGTCGGCCTTGGCATCGGGTACACGGTCGAAGTAGATGCGGAGGTAACCAGAGTTACGCTGGTCGGGCAGCAGCTCGTTCTTGATGAAGTTGTAGGTGCGTCCGCCGTTGAGTCTGCGCAGCTGCTGCTCGCGCTTGTTGAGGTCTGGCTCGTTGTCGACGATGTCGCGTGCCTTGAGGAGCTCTGAGATGCGCTCTGTGTTCTCGTTGTTGTCGTTGATGTAGTCGTTCAGCTGATCGCGGAGCTCTGCCCATGCCTCGCCGCCGCCGTTAAGCTCGAAGAGCTGGTCGGTAGCTTCTGGCACCTGCTTCTTGATGTAGTCGGCGAGTGCCTTTGCACGTCCGTTGCCAAGGTCCTCGTTGTGAGCGATAGGACCCTCGACCGATGCGAGACCGATGACCTGGATGAGTCGTACGTTCGACATTGAGTCGGCCATGATCTGACGGGTGATGTCGACGATATTATCGAGGATGGGGCCGTTGTCGCGGAAGTCGTAGAGCAGCGTCGTCTTGTCGAGGGGGAAGTGTACGTAGAGCATGCCGGGCTCCTTACGCAGCACGCGTGTGCGATCGTAGGGACGGTAGTTGGCGTACTCCTCGAGGACGGGGTTCTTGGTCTTCAACAGGTCGCTGACGGTGGCGGGCACCAGTTCGCCGAAGGCCAGCACGGGCAATGCGGGCGGCGTGGGTGCATCGGGAAGGACGATGGGCAGCGGCTGTGCTGGACGCATCTTGTTGTAGACGATGTTCAGGCCGAGCTTCGGCACGAGGAACGGGTCGTTGTACTTGCCACGCTCGGTGCCGCAGTGTCCACAGTCGTACTCCTTGCCCCAGGCGTAGCCAACGCCGATGCCTGCCTCTGCCTCGAGGCGGAAGTAGCGGCTAAGGCGCCAGTTGTAGCCGTAGAAGACGCCGAGCATGAGGAGATCGCCCTCACGGCGCCCGTCGCGTACCGACTTGTACATGCCGAAGGGGAACTTCACGGCTGCGACATTGTAGTGGCTCCAGACGAGATCGAGACCCCAGAACGACGACTTGTGCTTGTAGATGCTGTCGTTCCAGTGGCGCAGCTCGGGTGCGATGAGCAGGTGCTTCCACTTCTTCTCCTTGGTGTCGTCGGTGGGCCAGGGGCGGAAGCCGACGTTACCGCCAATGCTCCAGTGACGGTCGAGGCCCCACTCGAAGCCGAGGTTGGGCGTGAGTGCAGCATCGTAGAGCAGGTTGTTACGTAGTGAGAATCGCGAGACGGTGTCGCGCGGCAGAGTCAGGGTGTCGGTGGCCTGCTTCTGAGCGGGCTTGGCGTCCACTGGCAAAGTTACAGTTGCTCCTGTCAGTGCCAGAAGTGCGGCCAAGAGCCATTTGCGCCGGATTGTATGGTTCAACTTTTCCACTAACTTGTTGGTTTTAATGTTGTTAAGTGACAATTAGGTCGTTCGCGCTGTCTCTGCTTTGTCGGCTTCTGATGACAACACGACACTTATATATATATAAGATGTGCATGTCTGTTCAGTTAGGTAATGTTGCAAAGACGCTGCAAAATTAAGCATAATTATTGTAAATGAGAAGAAAAATAGCGAAAAAGTTGAATTTGTTAACAGGTTTTAACTATTAGGGGGGGGAGGGAAAAGTGGGCATCGGTTCAACACGGTTTAAGGCGGGGGGGGGAGGGAGTGAATAGTGAAGAGTGAATAGTGAATAGTTTGCTGCCGCCGTACCGTATTTTGTTAAAAACGACCAGAACAACAGGAAGAATTTTTTAGAAAGAGAAAGAACAGGGACAACATCCTGGGCGCAGGCGCCCATCAAGGACAACGCGGCAGAAGGAAAGGTAGTTTTATTTAAAACGACCGAAACAACAGGAAGAACTTTTTAGCCTACATTATTCATGGTTATTCAATTGTTTTTTATAAAACACGAATTATCAATAATTTATCACGAATTAACCATTAATTCTGATTTATGAATTCAAGTTTCGCAAGCGATGAAAACGATGCGCAGCCAGCCCCGTAGGGGCGTGACAGTGTTAGCCAGCCATATATGGCTGGTATCTGAGGGTTGTGGTGACGAGCGTGCCGTAGGTACGCGACAGCATTGCGCCCTTGTCGCGTACCTAAAGGCACGCTTTCCCCGTCCCGTCTTCTTCCCAGCCATTTCGCAACCCCTACGGGGTAGCTGTATGGCTGGCTACCATTGTCTGATGCCTCGGCATCGGCTGCGCAGAAACGTGTAGAAGAGTGTACAAATAGGCCAACTTCTATATCATTGCATTAATTTTTTTATTTATGAATAATTCTTGCGTCCCTTCGGTAGCAAGCGGTAGAGCTGAGCGCGTGTTTAATTCATGGTCATTCGTGTGAAAAAGAAAGAGTTAATCATTGCAATGGCGCGAACACTGGCCCTCGGGCCAACGGGCTGGCACAAGGCCTGCCCCTACATTGGCGGAGTTGCATGTTCGCTTGCTACCGCAGGGACGCAAGAATGGGCCTGACCCTACATTGGCGGAGTTGTCTATATGCTGATGAGTGGTTGGGGGGTGTAAATGATTGGAAGGATACCCTCTTACTGGGGGTGCAAAAACAAAAAATGCGTCTCCGGCGCGGAGATGCAAAACACTAATAATCAGCAAGATACGAGATGTTTTGTAGTGGTAATCGATGAACATTTAAGATAGCAAGGCAGTTAGATAGAAAGTCGTTTTTAATTAACTTTATTTATTCACTTTATTTTAAATTATCTACATGATGAAAAAGAAAGTTTTATTCGGAATGATGGGTGCCATGGCACTCGCATTCACAGCTTGTACCTCTGAGGAGGAACTGGCTCCCGTGAACCCCACCTTCGATGGCAAGGCCATCAAGACTGAGTTCGCACTGAACCTGCCGGGCAATTTCAATACCCGTATGAAGGTTGCTACCACTCAGGGTGATGCCAGTTTCCGTGGCATCGATGAAGACAAGTTCTTCATCTACGCTATGAACGCCGCTCAGGCAAAGGATCTTGACCCTGTTCTGGCCAACACTCCGAAGCTCAGCGACATTGAGCTTGACGGTTTCAGCAGCTTTGACCACCAGAACGCTCAGGACAAGTGGTACACCGACATCCAGGTTCCCGTAGGTACTAATGCATTCCTTGTTTATGCTGCTGCTCCCAGCGCAGGAGCCGAGAATGTCAATGGTGTTCTCAACAAGGTCGATGGTGCTAATCCTCAGAACATGACCTTCGAGCTGAGCCCCATCGCTGGTGACATCAATCTGGCTACAGCTGGCAAAAATGTTCTGGACGCTCTGAACAGTCTTCCCGCCATCACGGGTCTTGCTAATGCTTCTGCTACCGAAGCCAAGGCTTGGAGTGCCATGACTGCTGAGGCCGACAACCAGTACTATGCCGAGCTCTACACCACCTTCACGTCGCTGACCGCTGGTTCTTACAAGAGCGTCAAGGCTTTCCTTGAGGACCTGAAGGCTGCTTGCGCTGTTCCCACGGGTGCTGGCGAAAATGGTATCGACGTCAAGCTTGCTGCTGCTGTTGATGCTGCTATCACCACCCTTGGAACGACCGACTTCACCGCTACCGCTGGCATTCCCGACGGTGCTGCCGTCCTGAAGTTCGCTGATGGTCAGTTCAGCTTCGACCAGACCAAGCATGTCACTGGCAACGCTTGGGGCGTGAACACCTACACCTTCCCTGCAGAGCTCTGGTATCGCGTGAACACCGGTATCCGTGTCGACGAGGAAGTTCAGCAGCAGAATGTCGGCGACCAGACTTGGGCTCAATTCATCGGTTCTGCCTATACTGCTACCAACAATGCGGTGAAGGCCACCTCACAGTCCATCGCCCTGGTCAATCCGCTGCAGTATGCCGTCGGTAACCTTGAGACACAGATCAAGTTCGCCAACGAGAACATGATTAAGACAACCACGAAGAAGATCTATTACAAGATGACTGACCTGCTTGATGATAATGGAGATCCCGTATATAGCGAAGAAGATCCCAACGCAATCGTCCAGGTTCCCCAGATTGATCCTGAGACTGGTGAACCCATCATCGATCACGTCGAAGAGGGTGTTGAAGAGACTGTTCCCGTCAACAAGCTGAAGCTGACCGGTATCCTCATTGGTGATCAGAAGAATGTTGACTGGCAGGCTCTGCCCATCGCCAATGCCGATGCTATGGTGATTTACGACACCGACCTCATTGCAACCACTTTCAGCACCGCATATGATGTTGCTTCTCAGACCCTCGTTCTGGAGACCGCTCAGGATGCTGTCAACGTTGCTCTCGAGTTCCAGAACGACAGTGAAGTTGACTTCACGGGTGTGAACAATTGCATCATCCCCGCCGGCACCAAGTTCTACCTCATTGGTAAACTCGACATCTCTGAGGAGGGCAAGAACTACAAACAGATGACCGAAGGCAAGGCAACTGCTATCTTCCAGCAGGACTTCAAGACCATCGCCAAGTTCACCATCAACACACTGGAGAACACCGCTTACAACATCGTTCCCGACCTCCGTACTCCGAAGCTTGAGTTCGGTCTGAGCGTTGACCTCGAGTGGCAGAAGGGTTACGAGTTCGAGATTGGAATTGGTGAGGCAGCTGCTGCTACCACTGGTGGTAACTAATCTTTAATCCTTTTCGTTCCGGCGGATTTGCAATCCGACCGCAGAACGTAACTTTCATAACCGGCAGAGGCGCGGCAACGCGCCGCGCCTCCCACCGGTTCCTTTAAGAAAACAATACGATCCCCAAGGCCCCCGTGGCCTAACAACAACCCACAAGACGGCCCTTTGGCCGGAACGCTAACGGCAACAGTCCGTTAAGAACACCTGAAGATTTCCCGGATGATTTCCGGCAACATCTTCCAACCGAAGTAGAACATCACAAGAATTTCCGGATTCATTTCTGGTCATTTCTTTCCAAATAGAATAAACGAAGAATTATTTCTTTCAAAACTATATACGAAATGAAAACAAACATGAAGATTCGTGCCCTTGCCATCCTCCTCTGTGGCGCTGCCGCCACAGCATTGTCGTCGTGCTCGCTCATCGACGAGGACCTCGACGACTGTGAGGTGGACTTCCAGGCCCAGTACCGCATGTGCCTCGTGACGAACGAGAACCTTGAGATTGCGCGCGTCCTCGGCAAGCACTCCACCATCGGCGACGACCTGCGCGAGCACCTCAAGGACGTGTTCAACGACTACGGCCGCGACATCGCCCTGGACTTCTATGCCCTGCCTGACTCCGCACGCACGCTGCCCCTGCGTGGCAATCTGCCCACGGAGATGAACGCCACGGAGCGCTCCTACGAGATCTTCATGCCCATCTACGACTACATGCACCTGGCCGTCACCAACGTCCGCGACAACGGTGCCGTCGCCCAGCGCGCCACCGACCGCTGCCACGGCGCCCAGCTGGCCCTGAACCCGCAGCCCCCCGTGCAGTCCACCACCCTCGACGACGCCGTCGCCTCGCAACGCACGGGCCTCTTCAGCGGCCGCCGTCTGCTGACGGGCCTCACCTACGGTCCCCAGCAGTACGACTTCCCCATGTACATGGCCAACGATGCCGCTGCCATCGTCCTTGACCCGCGCACAGCCCAGTTCACCGACGTGCGCATCTACACCGTGGGCTTCGCCACCGCCTTCAACGTCTGCGACAGCGTCTATACCTATCCCGAGAACGACTATTTCGTGCGTGCCGACCAGGTCACGCTCCACAACACCAACTGGCTGTGCTACTGCGCCGTCAGCCTCCCGTCGCGTGAACCTTACTATCCCACCCGCTCACGCTTAGAGATCGACGAGCCCGTCTTCCGCTATGACGACAGCGGGCAGAACGTCTGGTTCTACGACTGCTACGTCACCATGAAGAGCGGCTCCATCACCCGCACCACCCTCGGCGTCCGCCACCCCCTGCGTGCCGGACAGCTGAAGATCATCCTCGGCTGGATCGATGACAATGGCGTCATCCGCACCAAGGACGACGAGCTGAGCGTCAGCACCGACCTCGACTGGCAAGACGGACTGATCTTTGAATGGTAAAAGCTGCCTCGTCATAACGAAATAACGATATAACGTCAAAACGAAACCTCGTCATAACGACATAACGATATAACGTTATAACGACAAAAGAAAACGACAAAACGGAAAGCGACGAAAGAAAACGACGAAACGACAATAATAACAACAGCAATGATACGAAACCGAAACCATAAACTCCTATTTGCAGGCACGCTGCTCTCAGTGGCTCTGTTTACTGCCTGTAGCGACGACGACAGCTACAGTAGTGACGTCGTGCAGGAGATCAATGCCGAGCTGACGTTCGCACTGCCGCAGCGCATTGTCGGCAACTTCGAGCAGACGCGTATGAAACCCGACGTGGTGCAGTATGAGGGTACCTCGCTGACCTTCCGCGGCCTCGACGACATCCACCTGCTCTCCTTTGACAGCAAGCCAGGCCCGCAGTCGGCCAGCAGGGGTGAGGTGGCCTACCTGGGCAGCACCGCCGGCCGCATCATCAACCTCGCCACCGACAACGACTACTCCGTAGCCTGCCATGTGAAGGTGCCCGTGGGCACCACCCACTTCGGCTTCTATGCCCATGCCGTCGACGGCAGCGACTCGCCTGAGGACCGTTTCCGTTACGGTGCCATTGAGACGAAGGGGCTCAATGGTCAGGCCAACACGGCCGATATCGGCTTCGCGCCCGTGTCCATCTGCTCCTCAGAAGCTGACCAGGGCGGCAGTGCCGCCGGACAGGCCCTTGTGCAGTTGCTCAACACACTGGCAAGCACCACAGGCCCTGAGGCAGCACCCAACGACCGCTGGGCTACAGCCACCGACAAGAACCTTCGTGAGACTTGGCGTGGAATGACTGAACTGAAGACTCTCTCCTCAGCCAACGTTGAGCGCGTGCTTGGACAGGTCTACCGTTTGGTATTGATGATACGCGAAAAGGATCCCGGCAAGCAGCTCGGTAACGCCATCGCCGCTACCATTGCCAATGCCTGTGCCACGACACCGGAATCCGGCAGCGACAAATTGACGCTCAGCGACCAGTATCAGGGCTTCCCCGCCGACCTCTATCTCCCCGAGGGAGCAGCACGCATCGCCTGGAACGCCGGCAAACAGCGCTTCGAGACACCTCCTGCCCACGTCTACGGCAAGGGTCTTGACATCCCCGCCATGAGCGACTATGTCTATCCCGCCAATCTGCAGTACCTTGCCCTGTCACCCATTGTCGCTAGCGACTCGCTGGCTCTCCCCGGCAACGAGCTGGCTGAGCAGGAAGCCACCACCTACAACAACTGGAAGCAGCTAATCGATGAATGCTACGTTGACGGTTATGAAAAGGTGAAGGAGAGCACACAGTCCGTGGCCATGGTCGACCAGGTGCAGTATGCCGTGGGACGCCTCGATGCCCGCGTCTCCACAGAGGGCCGCACACTCTACGATGCCTACGGCAAGGCCATCGACTGCTCGAACGGCTTCACGCTGAAGGGCATCCTCGTCGGTGGCCAGCATGAGGTGGGCTACGACTTCGAGCCGAAGGCCGACACCCACGAGTATGTCCTCTACGACACCGACCTCAACGGGGGCCCACAGAAGGTGAAGAACGGATCATGGACAAAATACAACCATACACTCGGACTGGCCACGCCGGCCGATGCCAACGAGCTTATTGCCCTTGAGCTGCAGAACGACGGTCCCGAGTTCCAGGGTGCTGACGGACGTATTGCTGAAGGCGCCACCTTCTACCTCGTGGCCAACATGAACCCTGTCACGGCCCAAAACTACCAGAAAGGCTCCGTCGACCGCATCTTCCAGCGCGACTATGTCACCAAGGTGAACTTGATGGTGCTGAAGGGTAAGGCCGACATCAACGGCGACGGCAAGCCCGACACCGACACCAACGGCGACGGCACGCCCGACAACTACACCTTCGACCCTGAGACAGGACTGCCTGACGGCCTCGACACCGACGGCGACGGTCAGAAAGACGAGAACACCGACATCAATGGCGACGGCACGCCCGACACGATTGTCAACGAGGACACCGACGGTGACGGCAAGCCCGACGCAGCCGGCTGGGACACCGACGGCGACGGTGACATCGACATTCCCATCCTTCCCGATGAGGACGGCCACTGGCCCGACACACCGACCGATCCCGAAGGACTGGGCACCGCCACCTACGGCATCCCCACCCTCGAGGACAAGAACGAGCTCCGCCACTTTGGCCTCAGCGTCGACCTCTTATGGTCACGTGGCTTCATCTTTGACATCATAGAGATGTAATGCCGGCAGTCCTTCGTCATAACGTCATAACGAAATAGCGTGATAACGAAACCTCGTCATAACGACATAACGATATAACGTCATAACGAAACCTCGAGATAACGAAACGACAAAATAACGACATCGCGACTAAATAACAAACATCATTTTTAATTCAACTAATTATTAACATCTATGAAGAAAATGAAAACCTTCGCCTTCGCAGCAGCAGTCCTGCTGACAGGCATCCTGGGATTCACGGCATGCTCCAGCAACGAGGATGTGCTGAACCCCAACGTCATCATCGACGAGGATGGCAACGCAAGCGTCAAGCCTGAGTTTGTCATCTCCATCCCCCGCACGGTCATCAACACCCGTATGACCAGCGA
>JAFPZD010000259.1 GCA_017417465.1 Prevotella sp.
ATTTATGCCGATGCCGCCACAAAAAGTCTGTTGGGGCATCGAGCCCCAACAGACTTTGCCGAAGAAAAGGCGGACTCAGGAATTGTCCGATATTTTCCTAACCGTCAAGTCTTTCAGGAAGCAACGGCACAGAGTGACAAGTTTTTCAGTACGATGCAAACGATGTTGACAAGCAATTCAGTTTAACCCGGTGAAAACTGTCAAGTGAAATCAGGAAAAGGCAACACAATAAAAGAAGCTACTGGTTTCCTTATTGGAACCTAGTAGGAAACCAGCGGTTTCCTACTATAGAAACCATCGGTTTCCTACGTAAGAAACCGATGGTTTCCCAAGTGGAAACCACGGTCTCTTCGTAGGAAACTCGAGCAACGATAAGTCACTCTATTGGATTGCCGTTCACGACGACATTGGAGAGCTTCAGGTTCTCCACCGGACGCTTGGTGAAGGCAGGCTCCTTGGCATTGTCCTTCACATCGATGTTCTCGAACGAGAAGTTTTTCAGGGCGTAGTTGTCGCTGCCAGTGACGTTGAAGAAGGTGCCACACTCCATGCGTATGCCACTGAAGCTGATGTCGTTACACTGCGAGAGTGGCATGTCGGGGCGCTCCTCCTTCTGGTAGAATTGGGTCCAGGGGCGAACCAGCAGGAAACTGCGGCACTTGCCCGTGAAGTTCTCCACCCGCACGTACTCATAGTGCTGGGGCGTGTCGGGGCGCATCTTCAGCCATAACACATTGTTGGTGTTGTCGGCATGGCAGTTGCGCATGATGACGTTCCAGTCGTGGAGACTCTCCGAACCTAACGTCATGCAGCCATGGACGGTGCCATAGTGGCAGTTCTCGACAAGTACATTGTAGCAAGGCCCGTTCTCGGGTGCCTTGTCGGCAAAGGTGCCCTTGCCGCCCTTGAGCACCACAGCATCGTCGTTGACGTTCATATAGCAGCCACGTACCACCACATCGTGGCAGACGTCGATGTCGATGGCATCAGTCGAGGGACCTTTGATGTCCTGTGTCGACGAGTAGATGTAGAGGTCGATGTAGCGCACATGGTCGCAGCGGTAGATGTGGTTGGTCCAGAAGGGGGAGTTGATGAGCCGCACGTCCTGAATGGTGACGTTCGACGAGTTGCTGATGTAAGTCAGGCGTGGCCGCTGGGCGTCTTTGTTGGTGCACTGTGGGTTCCACTTGCGACGAATCCAGAACTCCTCCCAGTAAGGCTCGCCGCTGCCATCGATGGTGCCACGACCAGCAATAGTGAAGCCGTTGATGCTGTCGGCATTGACCAGGGCAGTGAAGTACTTGCACGTCTGTCCCTCGATGCGCGTTTCGCGGATCTCGAAGTCGTGGACACGCTCCGAACCTTTCAGCACGCCGCCTTCCTCAATATAGAGATTCGTGCCCTGACGGAAGAAGAGGCTTCCGGTGAAGAACGTGCCCCGTGGAACGACAATGACGCCCCCACCCTCTTGTGCGGCACGGTCGATGACGGCCTGAATCTGGCGTGTTTGGATGTCGGTGGTGCCTTGGCGCACACCATAGTCGGTGAGCACGTACTGGCGTCCGAGGTCGGCCAGCTGCACCTTTGTAGTGTCAGTGAACCAGGCGGCCATCGGCTCGCCGTTGGGCCACAGCTGCTGCTGAGGCACTTTCTTCTTGGCGGTTGCCATCGTGCAGGTCATGGCCAGCAGGAGGCAGAGGGATAAAGTACGAAACATCATGACTATTTACTATTTGACGATTTACGATTTACTATTTATTTACGATTTGACAATTTATTATTTATTTACTATTTGACAATTTACGATTTACGATTTATTTACTATTTGACTATTTGACAATTTGCAATCCGCAGCAGAACTATTCTACTTTACCTCCTCTACTCCTTTACCTCCTTTACTCCTTATCCTCCTTTACTCCTCTACTCCTTTACTCCTTTTCTCCACTACTCCTCTACTCCCCCAATTAATACGACTCTTGCTCGTTGGGGAAATCGCTCTGCTTGACATCAGTGATGTACTGGCCGATGGCATCAGTCATGACCTGGTTCAGGTCGGCATAGCGGCGGAGGAAGCGGGGCGAGAAGCCCTGCGTCATGCCGAGCATGTCGGAGACAACGAGAATCTGGCCGTCGCAATGGACACCGGCACCAATACCGATGGTGGGCACGGAGATGAGGTCGGTCACCTGCTGGGCCAATGCTGCGGGCACCTTCTCAAGGACAACGGCGAAGCAGCCAACCTCGGCGAGCGCCTGCGCATCGGCAAGCAGTTTCTGTGCTTCACGCTCCTCCTTAGCCCTCACGGCGAAGGTTCCAAACTTATTGATAGACTGGGGCGTCAGTCCAAGATGCCCCATAACGGGGATGCCTGCGTCGAGGATGCGCTTCACGGTGTCGATAATCTCTGCACCGCCTTCGAGCTTCAGGGCGTCGCAGCCACTCTCTTTCATCATGCGGATGGCGTTGGCCACACCGTCGTGACAGCCCGTCTGATACGAGCCAAAAGGCATGTCGCAGACAACAAGGGCGCGCTTTACACCGTTGACGACGGCACGTGCATGGTAGATCATCTGCTCGACAGTCATGGGGAGCGTCGTCTGGTTGCCCACAACGACGTTCGATGCGGAGTCGCCAATGAGGATGCCGTCGATGCCTGCTCGGTCGACGATCGTGGCGGTGGTGTAGTCGTATGAGGTGAGCATAGAGATCTTCTCACCTTTCTTCTTCATTTCAATAAAACGGCGCGTGGTCACTTTGCGCTCGTCGGTTACTAAATAGCCTGACATGGTTTCTAATTTACTATTTTACTATTTACGATTTACGATTTGACGATTTACGATTTATTTACGATTGGCCGATTTAATAATTAACTTTCCACAGCAGGACTATCGTCCCTTAACTCCCCTTTAACTTCCCTTTAACTCCCCCTTTTACTCCCCTTTATTTTTCAAGAGGCGGTTGAGGTGGTCGTAGGAAAGGTTGACATAGTCAGAGATCTGCACGTCGGAGAGCGGAGCGATGGCCTCACGTGGATTGGTGGTTGCCACACCAACGACGAGCATGCCTGCGGCACGCCCCGAGCGGAGACCGTTGAAGCTATCCTCAAAGACAATGCAGTCGGCGGGTGACACGCCAAAACGAGCGGCGGCACGCAGGTAGCAGTCGGGAGCAGGTTTGCTCTCAGCAAAGTCCTCACTGGTAAGAATGGCATCGAACAGCTGCCGGAACTCAGGGCGCTGCCGATAGACGCTCGCCATCTTCGGCTGGTTGCTGCTGGTGACAACAGCTGTCAGAACGCTATGCACACGCAGGTCGTCGATGAAGTTAAGGAAGCCTGGCATGTAGTCGAAGGTCATCTGTGCCTCGAAGTCGTCGAGATGCTGTGTGACCACAGCCTGTTCCTGCTGTAGCGGCCCTGACCACCAGCGGTCGAAGATTTGCTCGAGCGTCTGGCCTTTGATCTCGTGCTCAAGCCCTGGGTGTTCGGGATGGTAGTGGCGGCACTGCTCACCCCAGAACACGGTGTACTGGGGCTCGGTGTCGAACACCACACCATCGAGGTCGAAAAGCACGGCTTTCAATTCGTTCATTTGCATGTAGTCGTTTAGAAATCGGGTGCAAAGGTACGAATAAGCGAGCAAAAAACCAAAACAATTGTGAGTTTTTTCGAGCGTGAGTACTTTCGAGCGAAGCTCAAAGGTACGAATAAGCGAGCAAAAAACCAAATTTATTTGAGTTTTTTCGAGCGGGAGTACCTTCGACCGCAGGTCAAAGGTACGAATAAGCGAGCAAAAAACCAAATTTATTTGAGTTTTTTCTAAAAGCCATAATCAAGGGGCTTCACAACCAACTGACAGTCAAAAGAATAAAAGAACCGTATCCTCTTGCGGAGAAGATACGGTTTTCTTGAGGAGAAGATACGGTTCTCTTGAGGAGAAGATACGGTTCTCTTGCGGGGAAGATACGGTATTGTCAAACGGTCAGTGTGGGCAACGAAGTGAGCAATCTATCTGACGTACTTCCTTCCCTGGCTGATGAGGATGCTTCTACAGGCAGAACTGGCAGGAAGACCTTGCAGGGTAAAGATGCCACAGGGCTGGGTGTCACGCCAAACGTCGTGAACGGCTTCGAGTCCCCCTTCGGGATGCCGGGTAGCATCGACAGGACGGATGATGGACTCGTTGGAAAGTTGCAGGCGGTTACCCACAAACTCCATCGTCCCGATGTACATCAGTCGCGGAGCCACCTCAGACGCCGAGTGGTGGGCATGGAAGACAATGCGCAGACGACCCTCCTTGTCGGTAAAGAACGAGTGGTGGCCAGTGCCCAGCAGGTCTTCGACACGCCTGACAATGGGGTTGCCCGTATACTTCGACCATGAGGTAGACGCCGACAGTGTGCGCGACTGAGCATAGCCCACGGCGTAGTCCTGACTGCGGTAGTCGTTTCCGGAGTAAGTGAGGTAGTAGATTCCGCCATGCTTGAGCACGAATGGCCCTTCGTTGACACGTCCCATCCGGTCTTCCCATGACTGGCTGACGTTGATGCACTTCTTAAGTGACGCAGGGCGGAGCGTCGTGTAGTCATCGTTGAGCTGGCACATCCAGATGCAGTTGCCGTCGGTGAAGCGCACGAAGAAGAGCCACGCCTGCCCGTCGTCGTCGATAAAGAGGCTGCTGTCAATGCACTTCTCGTCGCCCAGCATGGCCTTCGTCATGCAGCTGCCCTGCTGGCGGAAAGGTCCCAGTGGCGATGTGGCGGTGGCGACATAGAGGTGCTCGTTGGCCGAGTAGAACATGTAGTAGCGGTCGTTCAGCCGATAGACCTCTGGAGCCCAGAACCACTGGCGCTCTGAGGTCTGCTCCTTGTGGAGGGCCAGCGTGGCACGCTTCGTCCACCGCAGCAGATCGGTCGATGTCCACACGGCAATGCCATCAGGATCGTTGGTGCCATAGGCATAGTAGGTGTCGCCATCGAGCAGGATATAAGGGTCGGCCAGTGGCACTTCGGAAACCCCTACCCCGGCATTGTCTGCGTCACTGCGCATCACGGAAGAAGCCTCCCCCGGATGGGGAAAACTGGAAAGTAGGCTTGCCAATAAGGCGGTCAGCATGAGTCTAATATTCATAGTCAGGGGGAGTTAATGGGGAGTTAAGGGGGAGTTAAAGGGGAGTTAAAGGGACGATAGTTCTGACGTAGCAAAAGAATCGTCCGATAACTCCCCAGGCTGAGAGCCTGTAAACAATCAACAACTACTGAATACTCTTATGATCATAAGGATGACTTACTTCTTACAAAACACTTTGCAGATGGTGCCGTCTTCGCGCCGCAGGATGTTGACACCCTGAACGAGGCTGTCGACCTGCATGCCCGAAATGGTGTAGATCAGCGAGGCGCTTGACGGTGGCAAGTAGCTATGCTCACGAATGGCATCAGTGCCGTCGCCATAGACATGGCTCAGGCGGCTGTTCAGCTCGCTAATACGTGCCTCGTCGACCTTGATGACCGCACGGTCGTAGGTCATCAGGCCGTTCACCTCGGTCTCGACGTCGGTGGTCTGCGTATAGACGGCAGCACAGAAGGCGGCAGGCTTACCATCGGTTGCCTGTGCATCCTTGGCCATGGCCAGCACGGCCTCGGTTGTGGCGACATAAGCATCGGTGAGCTCCTTCTCATTGCCATAGTTGACGTAGGTGGTGGCTGCGTTCTCGTACCAGCGATGGTCGGAGATGTGGCGGCCCAGTCCACCGTACTCGCCAAGCACCACGGGACGCTGTCCGTCGTGGAGATAGATGTGAGGCGGACGGTCGTAGTCGTGCAGGTCGATGATGTCGCCTACACCCTGATAGTGGTTACCGCCACTGGCAGGATTGATGAGGCGCGTGGGGTCGATTGAGCGGGTGTAGTCAACAATCTCAGCGGTGCGGAACTGTCCCCAGCTCTCGTTGAAGGGTGTCCAGACAACAATGCAGGGATTGCTGATGTGCTGCTCGATGACCTCTTTCCACTGGGCCTTGAAGGCGTTGGCCACTGCCGAGGGCTGACTGCCGTTGTTGGAGCTCCAGTCACGGGGCGTCCAGCCTTCGTCGCTGCGTCCCACGGCAGGCATGTCCTGCCAGACGAGCAGTCCGAGACGGTCGCAGTGGTAGTACCACCGTGCCGGCTCCACCTTCTCGTGCTTACGAATCATGTTGAAGCCCCACTCCTTGGTCTTCTGCACATCATAGAGGAGTGCCTCGTCGGTGGGAGCCGTATAGAGTCCGTCGGGCCAATAGCCCTGGTCAAGGGGACCGAAGTGGAACAGGTCGCGACCGTTCAGCTGCATGCGCCACTCACCATTGGCCAACTGGCGCGTAGAGATGGTGCGCAGAGCGGCATAGCTGTCGACATGGTCGACCTCCTGTCCACCGGCCATGAGGCTCACCTCCAGGTCGTAGAGCGTGGGAGCGTCGGGACTCCAGAGTTTCGGGTCGGTAACGTCGAGCACCATGGGCGTGCCTACGGCAGCCGTTGCCTCGGCGACCTGCTGGCCATCGAGCTTAAGCACTGCCTTGACCTGTGTACCCTCAGCCGAAGCCTCGCCGGCAGTGGTCACATTAACGGTGAGCTGGTTGGTCGCGGTGGTAGTGGTGGTGACACCACTTATATATTGCGCGCTCACGGGCTCAAGCCACACCGTCTGCCAGATGCCCGACACCTGGGTGTACCAGATGCTGCCAGGGCCACCGGGGTTGAAGCGCTGCTTGCCAAGGGGCTGCGTAGCCTCGTCGGTGTTGTCGGAAGCCATGACGGCGATGGTGTTAGTGCCCTGCTGCAGCTTGTCGGTAATGTCGATCGAGAATGCGCCGAAGCCACCCGTGTGAGTGCCGACGAACGTGCCGTTGACATAGACGCGGGCCGTGTAGTCGACAGCGCCAAAGTTCACCAGGACGCGTTGTCCAGCCCAGCTTTCAGGCACGGTGAACTCGCGCTGATACCATAGGTAGCTGTTCTTATCGAGCATGCGCATGACGCCAGAAAGGCTCGACTCGACGGGGAACGGCACGAGGATGTTACCATCCCAAGTGGTGGGAATGTTACGCTGCGACGCGGGAGTGATGGCATACTGCCACAGGCCATTAAGGTTCTGCCACTCAGAGCGGACCATCTGCGGACGGGGATATTCGGGCAGCGGTGCCTGCGGGTCGACGTCGGCAGCCCAGCGTGTCTTGATCTTATAGCCCTGCGGTGCCCATTCGGCCTGCTGGTCGGGCGCGGGGGCATACTTGTCCATGAGTACCTTCATCCAGTGGCCTCCAATGACGGAGCGTGCACGGAAACCGCGCATGTGGCGGCTGTCGGTCCAGTACCAGTCGCAGAGAGGCACACGGTCGGTGGTCTCGTTGACCCAACGCCACAAGGGGTCGCTGAACTTGAGGAACGTCTCGGTGTCGTCGGCCATCGATGCCGTCCACATAATCCAGTCGCTCTTGGTGTACTTCTCGCGGTTGTCGAGGGGCAGTCCGTAGAGGTTCTGCTTCGTCAGGTAGAACTTCATCTCGCGCTCACGCACCTGCTTGGGGAAGATTTGAATGCCCCAAAGCTTGTCCCACACAAGGTTGTACTTCTGGCTCCAGGAGCCGCCACGGTCGAAGGCCAGCTTGTAGTGGTCGCCGTCGCGGGCATCGATTTCCCACACCTGTGCCATCCGCTTTGCGATGTCCATGTAGCGGGTGTAGAGGTCGTCACGTCCGCGCATCTTGCACATCTCAGCGTAGCCAGCGATGCCCATGATGGCTTTGATGGAGAGGTTAGCATTGTGGGCCCAGTGGCCGGCAAAGTCGTCGGTGCAGAGCTGGGTGTCGGGATCCTGACCGTTGTTAACCAGATAGTTGACCCAGCGGGTGCAGATGCTCCAGTAGGTGCTTACCCAGTCGGTGTTACCCTCAATCTTCGAGATCATGGCTGCCAGCGTGAGCATGTTGCCACTCTCCTCGAGGGGCATGTCGCCGCCATAGACCTGACCATTGGCGTGGGGATAGGTACCCAGGTCGTGGGCGGCCCAGTCCTTGTTCCATCGGCCAGTGCGCTGGTACTCGAAGATGGAGGTCATCATGCCCTTCTGCAACTCAGTGTTGTAGAGCAGGAAGAGGGGTGCTGAGGGGTATGTGAGGTCAACGGTATTGACGCAGCCGTTGGAGTTGTTCTCCTTTGAGAAGTAGAGCAGGCGTCCGCCGTCGTCCTGGAACAGCTTGTGTGCGGCAAGCACCTGTCGGTAGCTGGCAGCCAGCAGTTCGGCATACTTGACGTTGCCAGCAGCGAGGCCGTCGTCGTAGATGGTCTGGTCCTGCTCACGGCAGCGCTGCATCAGCTCGTCATAGCGGGCGTTAAAGTCGTCGAAGGCCTGGAAGATGGTCTTGCCATCGCGAGCCCAGTAGCCCTTGTAGTTCTTGCCGAAGTACTGGATGTCCTGCACCTCGTCATAGCCGATGAGCATGTAGCTGGCGGCTGAGCCGCTGACGGTACCGAAGTCGTGGACATAGGCCAGCGTGGTCATGTTACAGGGTGTCTCGCCCTTCACCTCGCCAACATAGTCGGCCAGGTGGCCTGTCTGCGTGAAGGTGGGTTCCATCGTGGCCGTGGGTGCCACGCTCACCTGTCCGTTCTGTCCGGAAATGTAGAGATAGCCCCAGTCGATGGTTATCAAGTCGCCGGCACGCTTCAGTACGGGCTGATCGGTAGAGCCAGCCTTGGCGTATTTCACGCCGCCCTCCTCGATGATGGAGGCATCGACGGGCTGCGTAGGCTCGTTGACGGTGAGCTGTGGCGTGGTAGCCACATAGAACTGCACGTCGTGTGACTGTCCGTCGGTCGACCGCACCTGATAAGAGATGAAGTTAACGGGGGTGGAGACCAGGTCGAGGTCAGTGATAATCATAGGAGCGGTGAACACCACATCGAGCGCTACCGGACCACAGTCGAAGGTGTAGTAGGTCGAAGTGGCCATCACGTCAACGCTGCGCTGTGTGGCCGTCTCGACGCCGGCGCTGGTCTCGAAGACATTCTCAAAGAGGCCGAAGTCGATGTAAGCGCCACCCGTGGTGTTGTGGCAGTGGGCAGCGAGGACGTTGTCGCCAACGACGAGTTTGCGCTTCTCCTCGCTGGTCAGCTGGTGGGTCTCGCCCTGAATCCAGGTCTCGCCGGTGCTGATGACCTGTGTGCCGTTGACATACAGCTCGAAGACGTCGTCGTGCGAGAACTGAATCCATAGGTCCTTCTGCAGGTCTTCAGCTGTGAGCGTCACCACGCGGCGCACGTAGATGTCGCTGTTGGTGGCCGTCCACGCGTTGTTGACGTTCGGGTACTCGCCGCGGGTGCCCCATGCGGCTTTCTCCTCCTTCCAACTGCTGTCGTTGAACGAGCGCGAGGTCCAGTTGTTGTTGTTTTGTTTGGTATAGCTGACGCGCCCAGTCCAAGAGTCACCAGCGTTCGACATGGGGGCGATGGCCTTCAGCAGAAAGCTTTTGCCGTTGCCCATCCAGCGGTAGTTCTGCCCGTCGACGCGCAGCAGACCGTCGATGGGTTTCTCCATATCGGTCCAGTGGCGCACGGTGCCGTCGGTGAGATGGTCGAAGGGCGACCAGAACGAGAAATAGGGGTCGTTGACCAACAGGGGCACTGAGGGCAGTCGCAGACTGCTGGTCTTGTAGGGGGTGAAGGTCTCAGGGGTCTGTGCCATGATGGCTGCGTTAGAAACGCAGAACGCACAACAGGCGAGTAGATACTTGATGCTTTTCTTCATGTCTTTAAGATTGGGGGGCTTTTGTTTTTCAAAAGTGCCCCTGCCAACGAGTTGACGTGACAGGGGCGCAAGTTCTGGGCTGTGGAGTTGGGGAGTTAGGGAGTTGAGGAGTTGAGTAGTTGAGGAGTTGAGGAGTTGGGGAGTTGTGGAGGTAAAGTAGGATAGATATATCCCCGTCATCAGCGCTCCTTTTGTTGGATCTCAGAGCATCAGAGGTATTCTACTTTACCTCCTTTACTCCTTACTCCTTTACTCCTTACTCCTTTGGTATTCTACTTACCTCCACAACTCCTCAACTCCACAACTCCTTTACTCCTTACTTCCTTACAAACTTCTTACCATTGTAGATGAAGAGGCCCTTTGTGGCATTCGTCACCTGCTGACCCTGCAAGTTGTAGATCTTGCCATTGGCCAACTGCGTGTTCTCAATGGTCTCGATGCCCTGCATATCCTGCTCGGAGGGCTTCTCCGTGCCGTAGTAGGTCAGACGGAAGTTGTCGACGACCACCCAGTCGCGAGGCATGTCGCGGAACTTCTGGACAACGATAGCCAGATCTCCTGAAGCGCCAACCTCAATGAGCATCTTGCTCTTGTAGAGTCCGTTCTGGAAGAAGTTGCAAGCCTGAGGAATGTCGTAGGGGAACTCACCCACATAGAGAATGTCGCTATTGGGATCGTCAACCATGATAGGATTGCCTTCATCGTTGTATTCGCCAGTCTCAATCTGATAGCGCACGGTGCGACGGTCGCCCTCACCGGGGGCCATGTCGACTTCGCTAAGGATGTTGGGAAGCACAAGCTCCTCCATGGATTCCAAGTTAACCAGCGAAGCTGCCTGTACAGGCTCAGTGCCCGATGCTGCGACGCGAATCTGATTCTCATGGTCACCGTCGCGGTAGTAGCCCTGCACACCCAGCAAGTACCAGCCAGGCAGCAGATCGGAAAGGTTCTGGTTGAGCTCGAAGTCGGGCGAATTCCAGCACTCGAATGCGAAGTCAGTGTGATTGTCAAAACGTCCCCAGATACCGCCTGTGCCATACTGGCTGACCCATGGCGAGGCGTCCTCACGCTGGTTGAAGTTGGGCGACATAATCTTGTAGGTAGCATCCTGAGGAGCACTCTTGGTGGCAGTAGCCAGCAGGGCGTCACGCTCCTCCTTTGTCACGAGCTTCCACTGGTTGTTGGCATCGTCCATGCCGTACATGTCAGTATCAATATTACCGTATGTGTTGGGACGATAGCCAAGGAGCATGCGTCCACCAGGGCCCGTCTCGCCGTTGGCACGCGCAATGGCGTAGACGCCCTTCTTGCCTTCAACGGGTACGAACTCCCAAAGGTTCCGGTTGGGGGTGTCCATGTAGCCGCCATAGTTCAGATACTGCTTCTGTGTGCCGTCTTCTTCAGCACCATTGTTCAGATGCGTGTCGATCATGTAGCCCTCGAAAGCTTCGCCGTTCTCGGGGAACTCAGCGCCAGCAACGAGCGTCACTTCCACACCGGGGAAGCCAACATAGGCATGGGCACCCCAGTCGCCACCACCGCAGAGGAAGCGCTTCAGGCCGACATTGTAAATATAGAAGTCACCTTCGGCAACGTCAGCACCCTTGAACACGTCGGCATGCTTGTCGGCAGCCAGCATCTTACGGGCCACGCGCATCTTGTTGAGGGCATCGTTAAGCGAACCGAGCGACTCACTTGAAGCCAGGGCGCTTTGGGCATTGCTGATAAGATCGTCGGCAACACCTGCAGCCTGAGCCAGAGGAATGGTCTTTTCGATGAATGTCATGGCATCCTTGGCGGGCCACACTTCGTTCAAAGCCCTTCTGAGCTCCTCAATAGCAGCATTGAGAGAGGCTACGTCAGTATAGCTGGCAGCCGACTGTGCCATTGAGAGTGCACCAGCGAAGAACGACGGATGGGGCTGAGGAATAGCCTCTGCCTGACTGATCACGTTGGTATAGTCCTTAGCGGCAGCCAGGGCGTCGCGCAGCGCCATCGTGGCAGCAGCAATAGCCGTAGCATCAGAGCCGCTCAGGGCAGCCTGGGCATTGGCAAGGGCAGCAGTGAGCACGGCCACGGGCAGGCCTTCGTAGGCATTGGCCTCCTCAAGGGCTGCCTGAAGGTTAGCCTTTACCTCGTCGAGGTCAATCTCGTTGCCGAGGTAGGTCAGGGTGAAGTTGTCGAACACGAGCCAGTCGTCATTGCCACCGCCAATCTTCTGGATACCAATGGTCAGGGTTCCGTCGCTGACGACAACCTTCACGGGGTCGTTCCAATAGCCACCCTTGAAGAAGCAGTTAGAGGCACGGTCGAGGGCATTGCCGGGAACGCTGTTACCGGGAATGTACACCCCACCCTGCGGCACAGCGTACGAATCGAGGTCTTCCTCGGTCACGCCGCTTTCAAGAATGGACTTGAAGGGACGGCTCACGTCGTTGATAAAGAAGAAACCACGAATCTCCTCCTCGCCAGCGTCGCGCTTGGCGCCAATCTGCGTCTCGGAGCCGTCGCGGTAGAAGCCCTGCAGCTTGAACTCGTAGGTGCCGTTGGGCAGGCCGGTGATGGTCTTCTTCAGTTCGAACTTGGTCTTCTTCCAGCATTCCACGGCGCGGTTACCATGAACGATGCCGTCTCCACCCTGGGCATAGACGCCATCACCTTCCTGCACCACTTCCCACTGGTTGCGCTCATCCTGGTTGGCGAAGTCGTGGCCGCCGATGAGCCATGTGGCATCCTTCGGAGCAGCCTTCGTGGCCTTCATCAGGTCTTGCATGCGCTGGTCGAAGGTGACGAGCTGCCACTCCTGGTTCCAACCGAAGTCGTCGATGAAGCCTTCGTCGTTGGCATTGAGGAAGTGGTTGCCACCGTCGGTGCTGATGGTGTAGACGTTGGTCTTGCCCGTGATCGGCGCAATCTGCCATGCGGTCTGGGGCTGATCAGTGTCGAGATAGAAAGCGGGGTTATCGCCCAACTGCGGACCATTGACACTGTGGTTGTGGCCGAACTTAGGGTTCAGGCGGTAACCGTCTTCAAAGGGAACAATCTCGAAGTCGAGACCGTAGACTCCGAGTTCGGCACGTGTAGTCCAGTAGTTCGAGTTGTCGATGTTGTTCTGGAGCCACTTGCCTGTCTCTACCTGATAGAGGTAATAGGTGCCACCCTCGGCGGGCAGGGCATTGCCTTCCCAGGGCGATGTCTGCGCCTGCATGCCAGTCAGAGGCAGCAGTGCGACTGCGAGTTGGAATAGATTTTTTTTCATGTCGTTTTGTATAAAATATGAATTGTGAATTATTAATTATGAATTATCAATTGTGCATTGTGAATTATCAATTGTGCATTGTGAATTATCAATTGTGCATTGTGAATTGTGAATTATGAATTGTTTCGGCTGCAAAATTACGCGTTTTCTACAATATGGAGCGACAATAGCGTTTCAGAAAAAGCTAATTTCTCGTCAATCGCCTATTATTTGGCCACTTTTCGCGCTTTTCCGTCCGTCAGCTGCTCTATGACCACGCTTTTTCGACCACTCTGAGCAAGTGCGTCTGACGACAAACGCACCCCATCCAGTCGGCAGGTGGCACGCACAGTGGCGTCAACGTCAGGCACAAGCGTGGCCTCCACATCGGCAGCATCACCAAAGAGCGGGGCGTCGGCAGTCACCGACGGAATGCGGTTACGAATCATGGGCCACCCGTCTTTATCCCATACTATTTGGTCGAGGTACACCTTACGTCCACCATCGGGGTCGGCGGCATCGAAACCGTGGTACAGCATCCAGAGCTGACCGGCATCGTCTTCGACGATCTCTGAGTTATGGCCTGGCCCCACCACCTTGCTGCTCTTCTGGAGCAGCAGCATGAAGTTGTTGTCCATGGCCGAACGGCCTGTCTTGTTCACGTATGGGCCCAACAGGTTCTCGCTGCGTGCCGTCATCACCCGATAGGTACTGTTAAGGCCGTCGCAGCAGGTGCCTGCCGATCCGAACAGGAAGTAATAGCCATCGTGCTTATATATATAGGTGCCCTCAGTCAGCGTGCCTGCAATCTGCACCTTCTCAGCACCTGGCTTGACGCTCAGGCCGTCGTCGCTCAGCTGAATGGCGTAGATGCCGCGGAAGCTGCCCCAGAAGAGGTACTTGCTGCCGTCGGGCTCCTCGATATAGAAGGGGTCGATGCTGTTCTGGACGCCAATCTCACTGCTAATAAACAGCTTGCCGACATCTTTAAATGGTCCCTGGGGGCGGTTGGCCGTAGCCACGCCAATGCCACACTCCCACTCGCCGCCCCATGTTGACTTCGAGTAGTACATTACGTACTGACCGTTGATATAGTTGATGTCGGGCGCCCACACCCTTCCGTTGGGCACCATCTTCGGGCGTGACTGCTCGTTGAAGGCGGTACCCATATACCGCCAGTTCACCAAATCGTTGGAGCGATAGATGGGCACGTTACGGATGTTCTCTGTGGCATAAAGATAGAAGTAGCCGTCTTCTGCCTTGATAACGGTCGGGTCAGGAAGGCTCTCGTTGATGACTGGGTTGCTGTACTGCGTCTGTGCCGTTGCCATGCAGGCACCCATCACAAGCGTTGCACATAATGTCCGTAAGTTTCTGTTCATGAATTATGAATTGTGAATTATGAATTGTGAATTATGAATTATGAATTGTGAATTATGAATTGTGAATTATGAATTGTGAATTATGAATTATGAATTGTGAATTGTGAATTGTGAATTATGAATTGTTTACGTGGCAAAAGTACGACTATTCCTGACAAAAACAGGAAAATAACCGTTCTAAAAAGAGTAATAACTGGTAAAAGCCCTGCCCATAAGCATATTTTAACAACTACAACGCTTGTAGCTTCAAACAAAATGCGTAAATTTGCACCTATGAAGCAATCAAAATTCTTTCACACCTTATTATATATTATAATAGGATGGATGTCGTGCAACAGTCAAATCACCGCTGCCAACTTCCATCAGTACATGGCTGCCGACGGTCTCAGCGACAACAACGTGCTCTGCGGACTGCGCGACAAGTACGGATTCGTATGGCTCGGTACTAACAACGGGCTCAACTGCTTCGACGGGACGCAGAACACCATCTTCCGAAACATGGTGGGTGTAGACAATCCTCTCCCCACCTCATCAACATCCCAGCTCCTCAACAACACCATTACCGCCCTCTATGAGCACGGCGACGACATCTGGTTTGGCGGAGCCTACGGACTCTACATCTTCCACCGCGACACCAAGCGGTTCAGCCGCTTCAACAAGAAGACGCAATATGGCGTGAGCATCAGCGCCACCGTTCACAACATTGTCAGTTCGCAGAACGGCCTCATCTGGATTGGCACACAAGGACAGGGCCTCTTCATCTACGACCCCGCCACCGACATCCTCACGCAGGACAGCCGACACGGTGCGTTCATCTGCGACATCATGGCCAAGGACGACAGCCCCATGTTCGTGGCAACCCTCAACGGCACCGTTGTCCTTTACAGTCAGAAGGGCGACTTCATGCTCCAGCATGACATCCTGAACTACCAGACGGACAAGAAGAATGTCTGCGTTGAGCTCGTAGGCTACCGGCTGTTCATCGGCACTGAGCACGGATTGTACACCATTCTGCGCGGAAACGACGTCGTGACACCAGTGCCGGGGGTGAACATGCCCATACACTCCCTGCTGTGCTCGGGCAGCGAGCTGCTGCTGGGTACCGACAAGGGAATCGTTCGCTACAACACCGTTGAACAGCGTCTCGTCACCCCTCAACTCCCCATCTCCTCACCTCCTCATCTCCGCACCTCCGTTTCACCAGCGCTCAACTGCCCCATCAACCAGATGATGTGGGACCAGGACAGCACCCTCTGGGTGATGACCAAGATGGCAGGCGTCTTCTACAGGCCTTCACGACCCTCTAACGTGAAAACGATCTTTCTGCCAGGTGACAACGGGCTTACCATCAGGGCATTATGCGAAATGCCCGACGGCAGCATCTGGATAGGGGCCGACAGCGGGCTCTACAGCTACGATCCGCGGACGCAGCGCGTCACCGCCCACACAGACGTGAAGGAGGGGGTCAACACGTTGCTGCTCGACGGCGACAATCTTTGGATAGGCACCCAGCAGCATGGCATCATCGTCCTACAGCTGTCAAACCAGCTCAGGCGCCTGAAGAACTACCAATATTCGGCTGAGCGCACTTACACCTTACCCAGCAACGAGGTTACGTGCATGATCCGAAGCGCGCAGGGCGACATTTATGTGGGTACCAGCTGGGGACTGTGTCGATTCGAGCGTGAAACCGAGACCTTCCGGTGGTATTTCGACATCGGCTCCATGACGCGCGTCACCTCGCTGACTGAGGACAAGCGGGGGTGCATCTGGGCAGCAACCACTAACCACGGGCTGTTCCGTCAGACAGACCCACGACAGGATTTTCACAGCTACACCAGCAACAACCTCCCGCAGACACTTAGCCTCTCGACCGTCTTCGCCGACCACAAGGGCATCATCTGGGGTGCCATCACGGGTGGCGGACTCTGCTGCATCACCCCCGACGACCACACCTTCCAGCTCTTCGGAGCTTCCATACCCGCCTTGCAGGAGCAGCAGATCTATTTCATTGTCGAGGACCCTGCCAATAATCTTTGGTTAGGCTTGGAGAACGGCATTATGAAAATCGACGCACAGCGATCAGGCGAGTCGGTGCAGATGATGTATGTCTGGGACGACGTTACACGCATGCAAAAGCCATACAACGCTGCACTTATCAACACCAGCGGCACTCTTTTTGCAGGCCACTACGACCAGCTCGACAAACTGTTAACCTCCTCATCTCCTCACCTCCTCACCTCCTCATCTCCCCAACTCTACATCACCCACATCATTCCGCTCTCACTCAACGACCCTTCGGGCACCCTGCAGCGTCTACCACAGTCAGAAGAGGTGGGAGGCTCCCTCCCGGCTGCGATGATGTGGCCATACGCTGATGGGGCCGTACGCCTGCCTTTCTCCGACAATAACTTCACGCTCCATTTCTCCGCACCCTCGTTCGTAGGCACCGACAGCCAGCAGAGCCGATTTGAGTACATGCTCGAGGGCATCGACAAGACATGGGTGCGCGGCACGAAGACGCCTGAGGGCACCTATGCCAACGTGCCGCCAGGCAACTACACCTTCCTGCTACGCACACCTGGCGACAACAATGCCGACAACTACGCACGGCTGCGCATCACCATTCTTCCACCGTGGTATCGCACCACCTTGGCCTACGTCATCTATGCCCTCCTACTCGTAGCCGCCATCGTCTACATGCAGCGTCGCTACACGAAGAAGTTGCGCCAGCGCTACAACCGCCGACTGAAGGCCTACCAGGACGAGCAGGAGAAGGACAACTTCCAGTCGAAAATCAGGTTCTTCATCAACCTTGTTCACGAGATACGCACACCCTTGACGCTTATGAACCTCCCATTGGAGGCCATCAGCGACATAAGTAATAGTCTAAGGGTAGACGAGCCACTCATGCCCGACGCTTCTCCGTCGGGAATGAACCAACCGTGTCAAACCATGGCCTCAGAAACGGGGACGGCGGAAGCAAACTATTCACTATCCACTCTAAACGCTTCACTAAACAAGCACATCTCTGCCATACGCCGTAACATGAACTACCTACTGGGCATCACCAACCAGCTGCTCGACTTCCAGAAAGCCGAGAGCGGCCACATACAGGTAAACCTGACCAACTGCGACGTAAGGCAGCTGCTCACCGACGTCTACCTCCAGTTCGAGGATGCCATCCATGTGCAGGGCAAGGAGATACAGCTCCAACTGCCCGACGACGACGTCTTCACGGCTATCGATGTCGACAAGGTGCAGAAGGTCATGATGAACCTCGTGGCCAACGCATCCAAATACGCACGGTCGGAGATTATCGTTCGCCTCACCGTGGAAGGCAAGCAGCTGCGCATCGCGGTTATCGACGACGGCCCTGGCGTGCCTCCCGAGGAGCGCGACAAGATTTTCGATGTCTATTACCAGATAGGTCACGACAGCATCGCCGCCACACTCGGCACGGGCCTCGGACTCGCCTACGCCAAGATGCTGGCACAGGCCCACAACGGCGATCTCCTGCTGAGCGACTCCATTGGTGGCGGCAGCAACTTCGAGCTCCGGCTGCCCATCCAGGTCAAAGAGTCAGGAGTTAGGAGGGAGGAGTTAGGAGTGAAGCCGCCCGTGCCCGACGCTTCTCCATCGGGAATGAGGCAACAGGTAGGCGAGCAAAACTATTCACTATCCACTATAAACTCTTCACTTAACCACCGTATTCTCCTCGTCGAAGACAACGAGGAACTGCTGCAGATGACCAGCGATGCACTGCGCCAGCACTTCCACGTCGTCAAAGCCCGTGACGGCCAGGAGGCGCTCGACTTGCTGCACTACAACGATGTCGACGTCATCGTCAGCGACGTGATGATGCCACGCATCGATGGCATCGAGCTGTGCAGGCGGCTGAAGAGCGACCTGAACTACTCGCACATCCCCATCATCCTCCTCACGGCAAAGACGACCATCGAGGCCAAGCTCGAAGGCATGGAGAGCGGCGCCAACATCTACCTCGAGAAGCCCTTCACCGCCAAGCAGCTAATACTACAGATCTCCAGTCTACTGCAGATGCGCCAACAGTTCTACCAGCGCATGCGTAACATCGACGGCTTCCAGTCAGTCACCAACGACACGGCAACAGGCGACACTGGACTCACGCAGCAAGACCTGCACTTCGTAGAGCGGCTACAGGAGATGGTGCTGCAGAACATGAGCGACGAAGAGTTTTCAATCGATCAGCTGGCGGAGCGCATGAACATGAGCCGTAGTAGCTTCTACCGAAAGATCAAGGCGCTCACAGGCATCACGCCCATCGAGTATCTCAAGACAAGTCGACTCGACCGAGCAGCGCAGCTGCTACGCCAGGGCATACGTATCAACGAGGTGGCAGCGCGCGTGGGATTCACCTCAAGCAGCTACTTCGCAAAATGTTTCAAGGCGCAGTTCGGCTGTCTACCGAAAGATTATCAGACGCCAACGCAACAATAACTCAAAGGATGAAACTATCATCCCCCAACCGTGACCAACCGTGTCAAACCGTGGCTCCCCTCTGTCAGCGAGGGGGGCCTCTTGTGAAATGGTCAATGGTCAATGGTCAATCATCAATGGTCAATGGTCAATAACGACAAATTAGGGATAAAACAAAAAGGCAAACAATGACGCAGTTTTATCAAACAATGACGCAGTTTTAACAAACAACGACGCAGTTTTATCAAACATTGGCGCAGTTTTAACTTTATCCCGTACTTCACGACCTAAAAGGCCATACTTTAGCAACATTTTCCCAGCAAATGACACTGAGAGTTCTCCTACCAGTGTCATCGCCTTAGCTTAAGTTCCAATCATTCGTTAGGCAAACGGCATAGGGTCTTAACGCGTGCTTTTACCCGATAGACAAGGGTTTTCAGGCGGTTTGAACAAAAATTGCACTATTTTGATTAGTAATTTTCGTTCCATCATTAGCAAATGTACTACCTTTGCCCCCGAAAACTAACCATCTATTAATTCACCCTATTATTAACCAAAACAAAACAAGTATGAAAAGAAAACTATCCTTATGGGCAGGCCTTCTCATGGCCTCCTTAACGGCAAGTGTCTTTGCACAATCGTTCGACGCTGACAAGACCTACACCATCAGCAACAACAACGATGCCAACATGTACATGCAGGACATGGGCAATGGTGGCAGTGTCGCACTGGGCAACGCCAGCGGCAACGTCTACTGGAAGTTCATAGCTACCGAGAATGCCGACTGCTACTACATCCAGAACGCCTCAACAGGCAAGTACATTCAGGGCTACAATGACACCGAGCAAGAAGTAACCATGGGCGACAACGGCGTAGAGTACTACGTGAAGGCCGACGCCGAGGGCAACCTTGCTGGCAAGTTCCGCATGTCGTGCACAGCCAACTCACCCAGCGACTTCAGTAATGGCACGCTGGGACTGAACTGGAAGAACAACAACACCGTGCAGAGCTTCGCTTCAGTCGCTGGCGGCAATCCACGCTCAGCATGGAACGTGGTAGAGGCAGAGATGCCACAGCCTGAGCAGCCCGCCACGCTCACCTCGCCATGGCCAGGCAACGTAGTAACCGAAGGTGTCTTCTATCTCTACAACGTAGAGTCGGGACTGTGGTTACAGAACAACGACAGCAAGTCTAATGACTGGTCGACACGTGCTGCCATCGGTACGCGTGGTTTGGATTTCACTCTAAAGGGCTCTGATGGCAGTTATACCATTGGCGCTAATTTTGGAAGTGCTTCCATCAACCCAGACAACAACTATCTTGACACAGGCAACAATCCAGCCTGGGAATTTCATGTCTATGATGCAAAGGTGGCCGAGGGCATCGGCAATGCCTATACGATTAATTGTGGTAACAAGGTGCTGGGCACAGTGAAGTATAATGAGGGAAACAGACAGGACAACCTGTTCACCCAAAAGGGCGATGAGCGTTGGTATCTGGAAAATCCCGACTTTAACATCAACATGTCCGAGCGCATCACCTGGCAGCTCGTCACAAAGGAGGAGCGCCTGGCCAAGATGGAGGAAGAGGCTTCGCCTGAGAACCCCGTCGATGCCTCATGGCTGATTCCTGCTGCCGACATTGCTAACAACGACCGTCGCTATGACCAGTGGACCCAAAACTTCAATGGTGGCAATCACCCGAGAGGTGGTGATGAGAATAAAGACGATTCGCGTGGTAGCATGGTCCAGGAGAGCTGGAACTCAAGCAGCTTCGAATACTCCACCACGCTCGACGTGCCCAACGGCACCTATCGTTTTAACCTCCAGGGCTACTATCGAGATGGTAGCTTCAAAGAAGTGCTTACCCGCCGTAACGATGGTACCGAGACCATCCGCGCATTCTATTTTGCCAATGATGTGGAGCACCCGCTGAAGTCTATCCTTGATGATGCAAAAACCGAGTCGGGAAAAATGGGCTTCGAAAGTGAGAACAACGGTGTTTGGTATCCCGACGCTATGACGAGTGCTAACCGCTGCTTCAACAAGAGCAATGCTTACGTGAACGAGGAAATCGAGGTTGTCGTCACGACCGGCAAACTGAAGATTGGTGTCAAGAAGGACGAGGGCGTAGCCAATGACTGGGCTGTCTTCGACAACTTCCACCTGACCTACCTTGGCAACAACATTGACCTGAGCGACTACGTCAACGCACTTAGCAAGTGCATCGAGGAAGCTGAAGGCCTCGACACGAGCAACACCTCTACAAAACTCGCCTATGCGCTTGCTGCCGCCATCGGTGAAGCCAAGGGATTATTGAACTCTACTGATACTAACGCCATGTCACTCGCAACTCAGGTTCTGACTGAGCTTATCGACAGGGTGAAAGCCGTCAATGTCGACATGCTGCGCCAGACCGTAGCCGTCGCCGAGGAGGGTGTCGACGTCAGCGCCGCCAACGACGTGATTGCCAACGCACTGACTGCCCAGGAGGTTACCGATGCTCTGTTCGACCTGCGCACCGCTCGCAAGCTGAACGCCATGTGCACGCCCGACATCTTTACTGGCTCGGCTCCTGCTGACGGAGTGGAATACTTCATCTACAACATAGGTACTGGCATGTGGCTCAACCACGGTTCCGACTATGACACCCACGCAGCTATCGACGCCTATGCCCTGCCCATCACACTCGTTGGCGATGGTGAGAACTACAAGCTGAAGAACCACGCCTTCAACCGCGACGAGCAGTGGATCAACTTCAATGCTTATGTTGATACGAACGGTGCCGACCGCTGGTTCTTCCAGCCTGTAAAGGGTAAGGAGAATGTCTACAACATCGTGGTCTTCGACCGCCACGACCTCGCACTGGGTTACAACCCTTACGGACACACTGACCGCTGGGGCTTTGACCGCCACTATCCGTTCAATGTTGCCAAGGAGCAGACCGACATGACCAACCCCAACAACCAGTGGAAGCTGGTGAGCCGTGCCGAGCTGGACGCGCTCTATGAGGGTGCTACCGAGGAGAATCCCGTCGATGTCTCTTACCTTATTAAGAATCCTGAGCTGACCCGCGTCTGGGGTATCGATAGTTGGACGCAAGAATCCGACGGTGGTGATAGAAATCACATCCACATCGGTGACGATGGTGGTGACTTCAACCACAACAGCAACTACGGCTTCGAGTTCTTCAATGCCAACTCGTTCTCGTTCACACAGACCATCGAAGGCCTGAAGCCCGGTCTCTACGAGGTCAGCGTCAGCGGCTTCTTCCGTCAGGGTGACGGTGCCTTCCAGGCCGGCGTGGTCAACGAGGGCGGTGAGCTCATCAGCGAGGCCTATCTCGAGGCTAACGGCGAGCAGGCATACCTGCCCAACGTTGCTTCCGAGGCAGGCAAGCTGCCTGGCATCTTCTCGCAGGATTGTGTCAACGGCACCTTCGCTAACTGGCCTGGTGAGGCTCTGAACGCCTTCGAGACGGGACTCTACAACGGCACGAAGGTTCAGTGCGTCGTTGGTTTCGACGGCAAGCTGACCATCGGTGTGAAGCAAGACGAGAAGACCACTGATAACAGCTGGGTGCTCTTCGACAGCTTCCACCTGACCTATCTCGGCCCCACTCCTATCAAGAGCATGACGGTTGTTGGCGACTTCACCGGTGGCTGGGAGATTGCCGATGGTCTTGACATGACGCAGGACAGCGAGAATCCCGCCATCTGGACTGCCATAGTCGACGAGTTCGTCGTTGAGCTTGAGGAAGGCCAAACCGAGCGCAAATATGAGTACAAGGCTACTGCCAACGGCGTATGGGGTCAGTACGAGCTGCCTGCCGAGGGCAATAACAACTGGGTATTCGGTTCTGCCGACTATCCCGCCGGCACCTACAGCCTGCTGTTCACTGCCGACACCGAGAACCACGTGTTGACCGTCGAGCCGACGCTGAAGACTTCAACGGGCATCAGCGAGCTCAACAGCAGCGACGCCACCAAGGTGGTCTACAACCTCAATGGCCAGCGCATGCAGCAGACTCAGCGTGGTCTCTACATCGTCAACGGTAAGAAGCAGATTGTGAAGTAAGTGGTTTTGAAGGAGATGAGGAGTTGAGGAGTTGTGGAGGTAAAGTAGAATAGTTCTGCCCCCACCAATGCGCTCCCTTTACAGGATCTCATGGTAGTGGAGGTATTCTACTTTACCTCCTCAACTCCACAACTCCTCAACTCCTTCCTCTACACCTCCACAACTCCTCATCTCCTCACCTCCTTTTAAAAATAAACGGCAGTACTCTTGGTGGTCTGCCGTTTATTTTGTACCTTTGCACCAACTATTCACTATTAACTATCAACTCTTCATGCCCACCTTCGCCCCTTTCGCCCGTCCGCTCTACGTCATGTCCAAGCCCGTAGGTAGCCTATGCAACCTGCGGTGCAGCTATTGCTACTATTTGCAGAAGGCTGAAATCTATAAAGACGAGACGCCTCAGGAACGTTATACCATGAGCGACCGCACCTTGGAGACCTTCATCCGCCAGTACATCGAGGCGCAGACGCAGCCACAGGTGCTCTTCACCTGGCATGGGGGCGAGCCACTGATGCGACCGTTGAGTTTCTACAAGCGTGTGCTCGAGCTACAGCGGCGCTATGCTCGTGGCCATCTCATCGACAACTGTCTGCAGACCAACGGCACACTGCTCACCGACGAGTGGTGCGCGTTCTTCCGTGAGCACAACTGGCTCATCGGCATCTCCATCGACGGGCCGCAGGACCTGCACGACGAGTACCGGCGGGCACGTGGCGGACAGCCGTCGTTCGTGAAGGTGATGCGTGGCATCCGCCTACTACAGAAGCACGGTGTGGAGTGGAACGCGATGGGCGTGGTCAACGACTATAATGCCGACTATCCCCTCGACGTCTACCACTTCTACAAGGAGGCAGGATGCAAGTACATTCAGTTCACGCCGATTGTAGAGAGGGACCTCCAGCAGGAGGGTCACCTCCTGCCCTTCTCCGTCAGCCCCGGACAGTACGCCCACTTCTGCTGCACCATCTTCGACGAGTGGGTGCGCCACGATGTTGGTGAGGTGTTCGTACAACTGTTCGACTCTACCCTCGCCCGCTGGGTTGGCGAGGAGCCCGGCGTATGCAGCATGGGCGAGACCTGCGGCCATGCGTCGGTTGTCGAACACAATGGCGACCTCTACTCGTGCGACCACTTCGTCTATCCCGAATACCTGCTGGGCAACATCCACACCGACACCGTCACCTCGATGATGTACAGCCAGCGGCAGCTACAGTTCGGACGTGCCAAGCGCGACGCCCTGCCCAGCCAGTGTCGCACCTGCCAGTGGCTCACCATCTGCAACGGCGGTTGTCCCAAGGACCGCTTCTGCCAGACAGCCGACGGTGAGCCCGGCCTGAGCTATCTCTGCCAGGACTTCCGGCAGTTCTTTGCCCACGTGGCGCCCTACATGGACTTCATGAAAAACGAGTTGGAGAACAAACGTCCTCCTGCCAACGTGATGGATTTTTCAAGGAGTTGATCCACAACTCCACAACTCCTTAACTTCATTGACGAGAAAATGTTGTTTTCTGAATAGCTGTTTGTGTATAGATTGAGGTTTTTTCCTTACTTTTGCACTGTCAAAACGAATCAAGGAACTATGACTCAACGCAAAACCACGCAACTGCTGCTGTCGGCAACCGCCGCACTGCCAGCACTCACAGCTGCACAGGCGCAGCAGCCACAAAGGCCCAACATCATGCTCATCGTCGTCGACGACATGGGGTACTCCGACTTGGAGTGCTTCGGAGGCGAAGTTCACTCACCCAACCTGAACGGACTGGCCGAGAACGGCATCCGCTTCACGCAGTTCTTTAACTCAGGGCGCAGCTGCCCTTCGCGTGCCCAGCTACTAACGGGCCGCTATGCTCAGACCGTAGGCATCACCGGCATGGGACAGAGTCTCACTAAGGACTGTGTCACCATCCCTGAAGTGCTGCGCCAGGCAGGCTACCACACAGCCATGAGCGGCAAGTGGCATCTCTCGCTGACACAAGGCATCGGCAACAATGCCGACCAGATGGCGTGGCTGTCGCACCAGAACACGTTCAACAACCGTCCCTTCGCACCCATCGACACCTACCCTTGCAACCGAGGCTTTGAAGAGCACTGGGGCACCATCTGGGGAGTCACCGACCACTTCGACCCCTTCTCGCTGGTCCACAACGAGGAGCCCATTTTCACTGACAGCATCCCCTCGGACTTCTACTATGCCGACTATGTGGCCGACAAGGCCATCGACATGATGGACGTCATGACGTCCGACGGCAAGCCCTTCTTTATGTATGTCGCCTTTCAGGAGCCCCACTGGCCCGTACAGGCAAAGCCTCAGGACATAGCGAAATACAAGGGCGTGTATGACGACGGCTGGGATGTCCTGCGTGAGCATCGCTATCAGCGTCTTGTAGAGCTGGGCATCGTCGACCCGGAGGAGACGCCCGTTGCTGCCAACGCCTCTGGTCGCTCGTGGGAGAACGAGACCGACAAGGCTTTCCAGTCGGCCAACATGGAGGTACACGCCGCCATGGTCGATTGTGTCGACCAGAACATCGGACGCATCATCGATGAGATGAAACGACTAAACATCTTCGACAACACGCTCATCATCTTCTGTTCGGACAACGGTGCCTCGTCTGAGAACTACACCATCGGCGACTTCGACCGCCATGATCGCACGCGCTCAGGACAGCGGGTGGTACACAACGCGCCCACGCCTGGCGGTCAGCTGACCTACAACTACCTGCACAACGGATGGGCAGGGGCTGTCAATACGCCCTTCCGCTACTGGAAGACGACACAGTTCCACGGTGGAACGGCCACGCCCGCCATCATCCACTGGCCAGCAGGCATCAGCCACGACAAGGAGGGCACCATCAACCGCGAGCCGTGCCACTTTCTCGACATCATGCCCACATGCATCGAGCTCGCCGGCGCCGAGTATCCCACGAGCTACAACGGTCACGCCATCAAGCCGCTCTGTGACGAGGGGCGCAGCATCCTACCCCTGCTGCAGGGCGAAGGGGTATGGCAGGGCGAGCGTGTGCTCTTCTGGGAGCATGAGGGCGGTCGTGCCGTGCGCAAGGGCGACTGGCGCCTCACGGCACTCAGCGGTGCCGGCTGGCAGCTATTCAACCTGAAGACCGACTACTCGGAGACTAACAATGTGGCTGCCGAATACCCCGACAAGGTGCGTGAGCTGAAGACCCTCTGGAACCAGTGGGCCAAGAGCGTGGGACTGAGCGTGCAGGACGACATCGAAGACACGCCGAAGGAGCTCATCTTCCATTACGACTGTGATAATAATATGGAAGACCGTTCGTCTAACAAGTACGCGCTGACGCCATCGGCACGTGGCTTCGGCTACGACGAGGGTGTCTATGGCAAGGCCATCACCCTCGACGGCAATGCGCAGTATCTCGACCTGAACACCACGGGCATCCTCGACACGAAGACCACACAGACCACCTTCTGTGCATGGGTCTACAACCAGACTGCCGAGGCGCCAACAGCCAGCAACAGCCAGGAGGGCGGCTACTACTTTCGCGACCAGGTGATACTGGCACAGAAGGACAATGCCGGCACGGGCCGCATCTATCTCTACGGACGTGCCGAGGCGCCCACGGGCGGCGGCGATGCCCGATTCTTCTACAACAATTTCATCGGAGCCCAGCAGAACCGTGCCTCCTACGGCTCACTCGTGCCAGGACAGTGGCAGCATGTCGCCGTGGTGTGTAACCCTGTCGACCGTAGTATCACATATTATATAAATGGTACGCGCGATTGTACTGTCTCGGCACAAGCCTTCGAAGCGTGCACCGGCGGCTTCCGCATCGGCGGCCACAAGGCCAGCAAGGACTATTTCGTGGGAAAGCTCGACGAGCTCTATTTCTTCAAGGGCATTCTCTCGGCCGACGAGATACGCCAGGTGATGGACAACACCATCGATCTCTCGGCCTATAACGGGGGCGACACGCCCGTCGACGACCCGCAGCCCACCAGCGACTGGATGCTCGACGGCAAATGCTACACTATCCGTAACTTCAGCAGCACCCCTGCCTACATGCAGGACCTCGCCGAACCGGGCGACGGCGATGACTACATCCGCTGTGTCGGAGAGGTCAACGACAATGCCTACTGGACTTTCGAAAAGACCGCCAACAAAGACTGCTACTACGTGAAAAACGTCACTACGAGCCGCTACATCCAAGCCTACGCGCCAACGACCGAACAGCCTGTGCTCATGGGTGACGATAAGGTGGAGTACTATGTCGTGGCACCATCGGCCGAAGGGGGGCGCTACGGGTTCGCCTACACTGGCAACGCCCCTTTTGACTTTACGTCGGGCACCATCGGTCTTAACTTGAAGGCGGAGAGCAACCAGGCCGACTGCTGGGTGCAGACGTTCGCTGCCGTTAACGGCACCAACCACCGCTCGTTCTGGACGCTCGACGAGGTTGAAGACCTGCCCACTGGCATCACGGAGGTCACAAACCGCCATTCCGTCACGCCCCACAGTTTTGACCTGCAGGGCCGTCGCATCACAAATGGCAGACTACAGAAAGGCGTGTACATCGTCAATGGCAAGAAAGTGCTGAGGTGACATGATGTGACATGTTCTAAAGGACTCGGCGCACACCGATCATCCGCTCGGCGCACATCGCCGATGCCGTCGGCGGTGCGTTTACGTGTTTTTGCACTCGACTTTTCGTAACTCTGGCTTCGCCGAAGTTATTTTCACTCGGAAATGCAAAAGAAAAGTGGCCTTTTCTTTTGCATTTCACTCGTTTTTTCGTAACTTTGCCATCTACGATGGCGAAATTACGCCGTCTCGGCAAAAAAAAGAATGAATTCTTTTGTTTTGCACTCGACTTTTCGTAACTTTGCACCTGCAAACTGTGAATGGGATGAAAAAACTATTAGCCGTCGGTATGCTTAGCGCGTGCCTTACACTACCTGTTATGGGACAAACAACCAAGACCGTCCGTCTGCGCATCGTAGAAACGAGCGATGTCCACGGACACTTCTTCCCCTACGACTTCGTGGAGGGAAAGCCGCTACAAGGAACACTTGTGCGTGTCAGCACCTACGTTAACCGATTACGCCAGCAGTATGGCGACCGTCTGCTGCTGCTCGACAATGGCGACATTCTGCAAGGACAGCCCACCTGCTACTGGTCGAACTACGTGGTGACCGACGAGGAGAACATCGCCGCGCAGGTGGTGAACTACATGAAGTACGATGCCGAGACCTTCGGCAACCACGACGTAGAGACAGGACATGAGGTCTACGACAAATGGATACGCGAGGTGCAGTGCCCCATGCTGGGTGCGAATATCATCGACACGCAGCACCCGGCGTCGTTCTCTCCTTTCGTGGAGGCAGAAGGTGGCTCTCCCTATGTCAAGCCCTACCATATTTATTATCGCGAGGGTGTGAAGATTGCCGTGCTGGGCATGCTGACACCCACCATCCCCTGCTGGCTGAACGAGTCGCTATGGCGCGGCCTGAAGTTCCAGGACATGGTGAAGTGTGCCCGCCAATGGGTGCCCTACCTGAAAGAGGTGGAGCGTGCCGACCTCATCATTGGCCTGTTCCACAGCGGTAAGGACGGTGGCATCACCATGCCTGACATGAGTGACCCGACAGCAGTGGTCGAGGAGGATGCCACGGCACGCGTCGCCCGTGAGGTGCCCGGCTTCGACATCATCTTCTATGGTCACGACCACATGCAGCATAACGAATGGATTACCAACATTGACGGGCATCAGGTGCTGACGCTCGACCCCTCGTGCTGGGCCCTCAACGTTGCCGATGCCCAGATAGAACTGACCTACCGCGACGGTCACTTGGTGAAGAAAGACATCAAGGGCGACATCGTCAGCATTCGCGACGAAGCTGTGGACGAGCAGATGGTGGCCCATTTCCAGCCACAGATGGAGCGCATCCGACAATATGTCGGGCGACGCATCGGCACTTTTGCCACAACGGCGCGTACCCGCGACAGCTATTTCGGCAACTCGGCCTTCACTGACTTCGTCCACAACCTGCAGCTGCAGATCTCGAAAGCCGACATCTCACTGAATGCGCCCCTGTCGTTCGACAGTGAGATACGCGCCGGCGACGTCACCGTGGCCGACATGTTCAAGCTCTACCGGTTCGAGAACCAGCTCTACGTGATGAACCTCACTGGACGAGAGATTCGCGGACATTTGGAGGAGAGCTACAACCGATGGATAAACACCATGAAGAGCGCCGAAGACCATCTGCTGCTGCTCAACGACGAGAGCCGTGGCGACCAGCAGCGCATGGGCTTCCGCAACTACACATTCAACTTCGACTCGGCAGCAGGCATCGACTACGAAGTAGACGTGACGAAGCCTTACGGTCAGAAGATTCGCATCCTGCAGATGTCGGACGGCCAACCGTTCGACGAGTCAAAGACCTACCGCGTGGTGATGAACAGCTACCGTGCCAACGGTGGCGGCGAGCTGCTGACGAAAGGGGCGGGCATTGCCAAGCAAGACCTCGACAGCCGCATCGTCTATCAGTCGCCGCTCGACCTGCGCCACTACCTCATGCAGGAGATCGAGCGTATGGGCACGGTCACGCCTACGCCAAACCACAACTGGCGCTTCGTGCCAGAGGAGTGGGCGAAGGCTGCCGCCGCTCGCGACCGCAAGCTGGTGTTTGGCGAGTGAGCGAATGATTGTGGTGAAATCGTACCAACTTATTTTTTACCTCACCACTTATGAGACGATACTACTTTGTGTTCTGTAAGGACGAGCTGCTGCTGGAGAAGCTGGCCAACGGCACGTACACCATTCCCTGTCAAGAGGAGCCACCAACGGAGGTGAAGCCGTGGACAACGATGCTCAATGTCACGCCTCTCGACGGCATTGAAGTGAAAACCTACAGCATCGACTTGCCCGTCACCATGGCGGCTCCGACGGGACAACCTACCACCGACAACGCCCAGACCCCACAGAGTCTGGAATCCTTCCCCCTGCGCCAGAGCTACTACCGACTGCCGCTGGCCCTCTACCTGAAAGCCGGGAAGTGCGCCGAACTGCTCTACTGGGACCGAAACACGAAGTTCTGTGGCGTCTGTGGCGGCCCGATGAAGCTGCACACCGACATCTCCAAACGCTGTGAGCATTGTGGTAAAGAGGTGTGGCCGCAGCTGGCCACCGCCATCATCGTCCTTATACGTCGTGGCACCGACGAGGTGTTGTTAGCACGCGGCCGCAACTTCAAGACCGACTTCTACGGACTGATAGCAGGATTCGTGGAAACAGGCGAGACGCTAGAAGAGGCCGTCCAACGCGAAGTGATGGAGGAGACGGGGCTCACCGTGAAGAACATACGTTACTTCGACTCACAGCCATGGCCCTACCCCAGCGGTCTTATGGTGGGCTTTACTGCCGACTATGCCAGCGGTGAACTGCACCTGCAGCGTGAAGAGCTGAAAAAAGCAGGTTGGTTCAGGCGCGACCGCCTGCCTAACCTGCCCGAAAAGCTTTCCATCGCCCGCCGCCTCATCGACGATTGGCTTTCAGTGGGTGAGGAGGTGAGGAGGTGAGGAGTTGTGGAGTTGTGGAGATGAGGAGGTAAAGTAGAATAGACCTACTACTCTATGATCCAGCAAAAGGATTGGCTTTAACCCGAATCGGTCGTTAGCACAAGAGACTGCGTTTGGGTTTAATCCTTCACTTTTGGTGTATACGTCTGTGTATCAGGAAAATGTGGTGAAGGGTTCGTTTCGTGTGTCCTGCCCTTGGTGAATAAGTGGCTTCTGGGTAGTTGACAAGGGCTCGTTGCTATCATTATTTCTGTTCTTAACTGAAAAACATCCTGCATACCCAGCATACCCAGCACGTGCAGGGTATGCATGGTATGCAGGATGTTTTTCGTTTTATTCTCGGG
>JAFPZD010000260.1 GCA_017417465.1 Prevotella sp.
AGCTCTACCGCAAGTCGCTCTTCGACGAGGCCCGTTTCCCCACAGTGGTGGTGTTAGAGGACATCTGTACCCTCCACAAGCTGCTCGATAAGACTCAGGTGCTCGCCACCATCAATGAGGGCTGTTACTACTACTGTTTCAACCCCGATGGCATCACCGCCACTGCCGATGGTCCTGCCCTCCGCATGCACCTGCTCCACCACGTGAGTATCATCAACAGCAGCCAGCGTCGCGATGCCGACTTCCAGGCTTATTACTTCCAGGTGCTCAATATCCAGATCGACACTTACAACGCCACTGGCGACCTGCCCATGTTGCCTGAAATCAAGTTGAACCCTTCCAATTTCAAAGGCTCAGAAAAGCTTAAAGTCATTATGTTCAATATACTGGGTGTTAAGCAATTATGCAAGCTGCTTAATATCCTTCATCGCCTATGACCAAGCCCTTCGTTAGCTTCATCATAGCCTATTACGACCTGCCGTTGGAGATGCTCTGCAAGTGTATCGACAGCATCATGTCACTCTCGCTGCAACCATCCGAACGTGAGATTATCGTTGTTGATGACGGCTCTGAAGTCAGCCCGATGAACGAGCTCATGCACTACGGCGATAACATCATCTATATCCGTCAGCACAACAAGGGACTGAGTGAGGCGCGCAATACGGGCATCCAGATGGCGACAGGCTCCCACCTCCAGTTCGTCGATGCCGACGACTACCTGTTGAAAGCCCCATATGAGCATTGTCTCGACCTCCTGCGACGTCGCCAGCCCGAGATGGTGGTCTTCGACTTCACCCGCTCGGAGAAGCCTGCTACCAGCGACAGCTATCACGACAGTGAGCCGTTGACGGGCAGCGAGTTCATGCGTCGCCAGAACATCCGAGGCTCTGCCTGTGGCTATGTCTTCAGCCGCAGCATCCTGGGCGACCTCCGCTTCACCCCAGGCATCTACAATGAGGACGAGGAGTTCACGCCCCAGCTGTTGCTCAGGGCCGAGGTACTCTGCCTCACTGATGCACAGGCCTACGGCTATCGCGAGCGCCCGGGTTCCATCATCACCGATACGGATATCCGCCAGCGTCTGAAGCGTCTCGAGGATACCCGTGGCATCATCTGCCGACTCAACACCCTCGCAGACCGTCAGCCCATCGACAATCGCTCAGCCCTGCAGCGACGCGTGGCACAGCTGACGATGGACTATCTCTACAACATCATCCGTCTGACGGGTTCGCGCCATTATCTCGAACGTAAGATGGGCTTGCTCCGGAAGAAAGGCCTCTTCCCCCTCCCCGATCGTAACTACACCACCAAATACACCTGGTTCCGTCGCATGACCAACTCCTCTCTGGGCATCACCCTCCTCATGCGCGTAGTCAAGAGGCTGAACAAATGAGAATACTGCTTGTAGGCGAATACAGCAACGTCCACGCCACCCTCGCTGAGGCGCTGCGCACGTTGGGGCACGAGGTCTGCGTCATTTCCAACGGCGACTTCTGGAAGGACTATCCGCGCGATATCGACGTGGCCCGCCGTCCAGGCAAGTGGGGAGGCATTCGGCTCATGGCACGCCTCTGCCGCCTGCTGCCCCGTCTGCGAGGCTACGATGTCGTACAGCTCATCAATCCTTTGTTTTTCGAGCTGAAGGCCGAGCGCCTCTACTTCTTCTACGACTACCTGCGCCGTCACAACAAGCGGGTGTTCCTGGGTGCCTTCGGCATGGACTGGTACTGGGTGCATGAGTGCGTCTACAAGCGTCCCCTGCGCTATAGCGACTTCAATATCGGCAACCAGTTGCGCACCGATGCTGAAGCCATGAAGTACCGCAACGACTGGCTCGGCACACCGAAGGGCAAGCTCAACCGTTATATCGCTGACGACTGCGATGGCATCATCACGGGCCTCTACGAATACGATGTCTGCTACCGGCCTTACTTCCCCGAGAAGACCACCTTCATCCCCTTCCCCATCAAGATGCCCGCAGAGGCTCTCCTCCCTCGCGAGACAGCAGGCGGACCCCTCCGTCTCTTCATCGGCATCAACCGCGAGCGCTCTGCCTATAAAGGCACCGACATCATGCTCCAGGCTGCCGAGGAGGTCTCTCGTCGACACCCCGATCTGGTCCACCTTCAGATAGCTGAGTCCGTTCCCTTTGCCGAGTACCAGCAGATGATGGATCGCTCCGATGCCATCCTCGACCAGCTCTACAGCTATACGCCCTCGATGAACGCCCTGCTGGCCATGTCGAAGGGGATCATCTGCATCGGCGGTGGTGAGCCCGAGAACTACGACATCATCAGCGAACGCGAACTGCGGCCCATCATCAACGTCGAGCCCAGCTACGAGAGTGTCCTCAGCGTCCTCGAGTCACTCGTTCTCCACCCAACGAGTCTGCCCACCCTCCAACAGGAGAGCAGGACCTATATCCGCCGCCACCACGATCATCTCGAGGTAGCACGTCGTTACCTCGACGCCTGGCAGAGGTAATAGCCGAGTTTATAGAGTTTGAACAGGAAAAGTCTGGGATGCGTGCTGCAGAGGTTGCGGCGCACGGCAGGGCCTGCGAGACGGTGCATCCAACGGATCATCGACTTGACCAGGGGGATGTGGATACCCGAGACCAGCGTGAGCAGTCGCGAATAGCCCCGTAGGTCCTCACGGAACTCATAGAGCGTCCTGAGTCCCTCCTCCGTCTTAGCCACGAAGTCAGCATTCGCCTCGAAGGTACTGAAGCCCAACGGGTTGTCGATATGCCGGATAGCGACGCGATGCCGTCGGAGCGTCTTGCCCAACAGCACATCCTCGTAGCCATAATGTCGGAACCGTTCGTCGAAGGGATACTTCAGCATCAGCTCCCTGCGAATCAGGAGATTGGCCGTATGCAGGTGCTGATAAGGCGTGCGCTGTCGCTCAGGCGCCGTGTGGTGAGGCTCCTCGGCCTTCTCGTAGAGATAGCGCAGGTTCCCCCGCCATTCGTCCTCGTCACCTACAATCCTGACGCCGCCATCCACCACCGTGTCACAATCAGCAGCGAGGTAACGACGGATATACTGATCGTCCACGAGGCTCATGTCGCTGTCGATGAACAACAGCAGGTCATACTGAGCCTCCTGCGCAAGGAAGTTACGGATGACAGCACGCCCTGCATTTTCCTTCCTGATGATATACTGGCAATGCACCAGCGTGGCTATCCCGAGGTTCGCCTCCACCGTCCTTTCGTCCGTCGAACCATCGTCAGCCACGATGATCTCATAAGGCACAGCCGCCTGCTCCAGTTGCGCTTGCAACTGACTGACCAGCTCCAGACAGGGCTGATTGTAAGTCGGTATCAGGACGGATATGCCAGCCATTCTTCTAAATTTTCAGCGCAAAGGTACAAAAATTTAGGGAAAAAGTGAGGATGAAGGTATTTTTTTTGTAACTTTGCCAACGAAATCAAAAACTTGAGCTATATGAAAATCATGAGAATATGGGGACTGGTACTCGCGCTTCTGACCATGAGCCAGCTGCAGGCGCAGACCGTCAAGGAGACAGTCGACAGCGTGAAGTCTGGTCTGAAGGCATCGTCCGTCAAGGAAGCCTATGAGAAGGTCAACGACTCATTCAAGCTGAAGAAGGCCAGTGCCGACTCGCTCATTGGCACCTGGTGCTACAAGGAGCCCGCCGTCTACGCCACGAAAGGAAACCTGCTGCTGAAGATGGCCGAGAACGCGGTGGCCAACCAGATTGAGAAGCTGCTGCAGTCGTATATCGACAAGAGCAATATCACCTCTGAGAACACCGAGTTCACCTTCCACAGCGATGGCAAGTTCGAACGCGTCATCGCAGGTCGCAAGGCCCAGGGCGTGTGGCTCACCAACGGCGAGAAACTCGTGCTCGGCATCGGTAACGTGATGACGGCCGATATCACCACCCATCACGAGAATGGCGAACTCATGCTCCTGCTCGATGTCGACAAGCTGATGACAGGCCTGAAAAATCTCGGTGCGATGAAGGACAACAAGACCAATAAGCAGCTCATCAAGCTCACAAAGAGGATTCCAGGCCTCCAAGGAGGCATTTTACTTG
>JAFPZD010000002.1 GCA_017417465.1 Prevotella sp.
CCACCACAGCACTTATGGAATCGGGCGTCGCAGATCTCGCCGTCGTAGGTGAGGATCTGTCCACGCGTCTGGCTGATGGCTTCCTCCACGTGACTGTTGCGTGCATGGACGATGCCCTGATAACGCTGACAATGGTCGTCGGCACAGACGTCGAAGATGGTATGGTCGTCGCGATCGTACCAGCGGATCAGCTCGTCGTCCTTCTTGATGAACGAGAAGAAGTTGTCGGCCCCGTTCTCGTGCTGGCGACGCTTCTCCATCTGGGCCAGCAGCCACGAACGGCTGATGACGGCATGGGCCTTGAGGAACTCAGGTGAGGCAGTGGCCGACATCTCGCTGGAGATGACACTGGCCAGATAGCGCTCGACGGGGAGCTCGTTGATGGCGACAATCTTATCGGCCTCGACAACGATGCGCAGGGTGCCTTCGAAGGTCTGAGCCTGCTGACGCTCCCAATGGAAGTTGACGCCGATGGTGACATCCTGAAGTTCGAACGAGGCATCGTCGGCCTGAGGCGTGAACGTCAGGTTACGATACTGGGTGCCTCGCCAAAGGATACCTCCCTCAGAGAACTCTACCGTCTGAAGTCCTGTGATGACCTCGCCCTTGGCCACATAAGCCTGATTGAGGGTGAAGGTGATCTTGTCGGCTGTCACGATGCCAACGGTGACGTTGGGCTCTTTTGAACTTTGAGCATTGAACTTTGAACTTTGAACTTTATCTTGCAGACGATCGATGACCTGCTCGAGTTCGGCCTTGCTCAATGAAACCTCTGCGAGGATGCTGAGGGCGCGCTCAGGAGTGAGGCGCTCGAAGTCCTCGTGGCGAGGGGTGATGAAGAGACCTGCCATATCGAGGGCTCCAGGAGAGATGATATACTGGTCGTCGCCCTCGGCATAGTAGCAATCAGGACGATGCTTGGAGCGCAGGAAGACGACGGAGAGATACTCGTCGCGATAACGCCAGCTGACGATGTTCATCATCGGCTCGACCTCATCGTCGCGCTGGGGCAAAGCCTCGTAGAGACGGCGGAAGAGCTGTTCGTCGCCATATTGCGAGCGGCTGCGGATGAGCATAGCCGGACAAGGATACTCCTCGATGAGGGAGATGTCCTCGTCGTCGTTGAGGCTGACAATCTTCGTCAGATGGTGACTGAGTCGCTTCCACGACTTCTGGAGGGGCAGCGTGCCACTGGTGCCAGCCTGGAAATGGGCATGATCGGGGGCAGAGGCGCCACACTTAGGTCCGTTGTAGAAGACCATCAGCTCAGGATACTCCTCGAGCAGCTTATGGATCTCGCCATAGGCCTCGCGGATCAGCTGCGGCACGTGCTTCACATTCGGAATGGTGAAGTGGATCGGCAGGATGGGGTAGGGGTTGACGAGGAGGTCGTATTGGCTGTCGATGGGCTTCTTGAACTGCTCCTTGGGACGATTGTTCTCGCAGAGGAAACAAGGTCGCTTGTCGATGACCTTCTTATCGATGCTGGCACCTGTCGACACCATACGGGCTGGGTTCCACTGTACATGGAAGGAGGAGGCTCCGACCACGAGCTCACGCGTCTGCACATTCCGCAGATCGTAGTAGCGGCGACGGGCATCGTCCCACTTCTCGAGCTGACGATTGAAGAAGCGCAGCAGGGGCGAGTCGTTCATCAGTTCCTGCTTGCCCTGCAGCATCTGCTGACGGGCCTGTATCTCGAGGGTGCGCAGACGGTCCTTATAGAGGTTGTTCGCGTTGATCTTGTCGATCGAGAGGGCTGCGTCGCTGTTGCCACCCCATCGGCGACAGAGGTAGAGCTCTGTGAAGATGCGTCCGATGCGATAGTGGCGCGAGAAGATGAGTCCCAGGGCATAGTCCTCGCCATAGGAGGTGTTGGGGAACTGTATCTGTCGCAGCAGCGGTGTGAAGAAGGCGCGAGGGGCTCCCAGTCCATTGATGCGCAGGGCATTGTTGGGGCCGTTCTCATCAGTCCATTCCGCATGGTCGATTAGTCCTGGCGGCAAGGTGTTGAGCTCGAAGTCGCACATGCGATAGGAACCTATCACCATTGCGGCATTCTGCTTATAGAAGGCGTCGACAACCTGTTGTAGCGTCTTAGGCGATGAATAGAGGTCGTCGCTGTCGAGTTGTACGGCAAAGCGTCCGCAGCGGTCGTCGTTGATGGCGACATTCCAGCAGCCACCGATGCCCAGATCCGTACGCTCAGGGATGATATGGACGAGTCGCTCATCGTGGAAGCCACGCAGCAGTTCCGTGGTCTTATCCGTCGAGTGGTTGTCGACCACGATGACATTGAACTTGAAGCTGGCTTTCTGGGAAAGGACGCTGTTGACGGCATCGCAGATGGTCTTCTCGCGATTGAAGACGGGGATGACCACTGAGGCCTCGACGTCGAACTCCTGTTCGTTGAAGTCAGGGCGGCGATAGAACGAAGGGTCGATCTTGGCGCCTATCTCTGCCAGATGGGCTGTGGCGGCCTGCTCCATCTCGATCTGTACCTCGCGGTTACGAGGGTTGACGTAGTCGAACTGCTTCACGCCTGAGGCACGCGTATCGGTCTCTTCCTCGGTATAGAGCTTCTCGTTGATGTGGAAGATCTCCCCTTGACGGCTCAGAAAGAGTCGGAGGGCATAGAGACCAGCGTGCTGATAATCGCTCTCGCCAGCCTGTGTCGCAAACTCGTGGAACAGGGATGTCTTGACGAGTCGGAGGCATCCGAAGTCGAAATCGTCGCGGATGCTGCCCAGATGGTAGTCGATGACTGGGTGGTCCTTGCGCACACCATCGACCATGTCGTAATGGTCGGCATAGACCATCGCCGCATCCGAGTCGGAAGCCACGCGGAGCAGTCGCTCGAGGGCACCTTGTCCCATCTGCAGTTGTCGAGTCTGGGTCTGCAGCAGCACATAATCTGCCTTTGCATTCTCGGCAATACTCATCAGCGTGTTACTGCTCGAGAGGTTGCCCACGACGATCTGATGGCAGTCGGAGAAGTCGGCAGCCTCCTCATCGGAGAGGTTCTGGCTGACGAGCAGGAATATGTGTTGAATTGTCTTGCTGAGTCTCAGTTGCCTGACGGTATTCAGGGCAGTCTTGAGATCGTCGCAAGGCAAAAAACAATCAATTTTTTCTCTCATGAAGTGATTTTGTTAGTTTTATAAGGTGCAAATTTCGCAATATTTTCTGAGAAAACCAAAAAATTCGAGATAATTTTGTACCTTTGCGCCGAAAATGTATATATGACAGAAGAAAAGACCGTTTTAATGGGCATGTCGCTCGGTGAACTGAAGTCGCTGGTGAAGGAGCTGGGGATGCCCCAGTTCACGGCTAGTCAGATCGCCAAGTGGC
>JAFPZD010000261.1 GCA_017417465.1 Prevotella sp.
GCTGCCCCTCGACTTGCATGTGTTAAGCCTGTAGCTAGCGTTCATCCTGAGCCAGGATCAAACTCTTCATTGTAAAAATATCTTTGGACAGCGTACCACGGCAAAAGCCGCGGACACTGAACCGTGTCTGAATCTGTGCGTCAGGACGAGTATCCAGTAATCAAGTTGAAAAAGAATTAAACGGTTTGTTTTTCTTCTACCCAAGTACTCACAAGGAGTACTCGCTTCTTGTACTACTTCTCTGCTTATGTAAGTCTTTCAAAGAACTCTTTCTAAGTGCCCTTGCAGGCGGCGCTCAGGGCGCCTCTCCTGTTTAGCGGGTGCAAAGGTACAACAAATTTTTGAACCAGCAAAACTTTTCGGCACTTTTTTTTCAATTATTCATCGAAAAAAAGTGTAGATTTGACATAAGTCAACGTACGAAGTGGCTTTCCACCTTATTATATATACGCGCGCAAGAGATTTTCCTCCTTTTCTTTTGCTTGAGCTAAGAAGCGTTGGTAGTCGTCGCTCTCGGGGTGGAAGGGGCGGTGGCGAAGGGCATCCTTCACCGGCTGCCAGTCGCGGATGAACTGCTTCGTGCGCGGACTGAAGTAAACGTCGGCAAAGCGCTCCCAGATGAAATCGACAGTCTGCGGTGATGGATGGAGCATGTCAGGCTGGTAGAAGCGATAGTCGCGAAGCTCGTCAAGCACAATCTCGTAGGCCGGAAAGTAGTCGACACAGGAGGCCGCCGCCATCAGTTGGCGGATGGCCAATAGCAGCGTGGCCTTCGACAGCTGGCTGCCGTGGTAGCCGTATTTGCGATAACGTATGGGGCTGACAGTGACGACGACACGTACATCAGCATTGCGCCCTTGCAGGATGTCAACGGTCTGCCGCAGGTAGTCAGCGCAGTCGTCCACCGACAGTTCCTCCTCCTGAAACAGCGACTGCGGCCGCTTCTGGCAGTTGTCTACAATCTCGCCCGTCGTTTTGAGACGATAGACGTGGTTGGTGCCCAGGGTGAGGAAGACGATGCGTGGTACCACCTCGCAGCGCTGCACAGTATGAAGCACGGAGGCGGGATTGTACATGACACCAAACGGATTGACGGTGACGGGGAAGTGCTCCTCCTCGAAGCGGTGGCCGATGCTGTCGGCAAAGCAGGAGCCCACGAAGAGCATGGGTTCCAGCGGCTCAATGAGGAAGCCGGGGTTGTCGATGGTTACGATGGTTCGGAAATCCATGGAGAGGGGGTGAAGGGTGAGAGGGAGTGAAGGGGCTGAAGGGGGAAAGGGAGATGAAGGGGAAGGGAAGCCGCAACAATGTTGCGGCCTACGAGGAAGGCAAGGCAGCAGGAGGCGAGGATTAGCTCCGACTGACTTGGAGACCGGTGGCTGAGAGAGACATGTCGACAAAGCGGGCGTTGGCCGACTGGCGGTCGGCTGCAAGCCGCTGCTTGATGCGAGCAGCAGCCTCAGGGTCTTTGGCAACCATGTAGAGGAAGCCGCCACCCCCGGCACCGGGTAGCTTGTAGCCATAGCAGAGATCGTCGACGAGGGCCGTCAGCCGTCTCACAGCTTCCGGATTGGTGCCGCTGTCGAGCTGCTGGTTATGCAGCCAGTTCTGACGTATGAGGCGTCCCATCTGCCGGAAGTCCTGGCGCTGTATGGCTTCGTACATCTCAATGGCGTAATCCTTCATCTGGCGCAGCAAGAGCAACTGGTCGTGGCTGTTGAGGAACATCCGCCGCACGATTTCGGCCAGTATCTGCTTGGCAGTGCGCGTGATGCCCGTGTAATAGAGCAGGTGGCACTGGCTGTACTCTGGCTGGGTGTAGATGTCGGTAGGTAGCCATCGCACCACAGGATCCTGAACGAAGCCCGCCTGCGTCTGCAGCAGTTTGACGCCATTGAGGACGCCACCAAACTGGTCCTGCCATCCGCCGCCCGTGGTGAGCAGTTGCTCAAGGACGAGCGTGCGGCGCCCTATCTCGTTCTTGTCCCACGCCAACGCGCAGAAGTCGTTGACAGCCCCTAGGACCGTGGCAGCGAGAATACTACTGGTGCCCAGTCCGCTGCCTGCGGGCACGGCAGAGAGCAGTGTCAGCTCGATGCCGCTGCCGAAGTCCTCGAGCTGCTGGTGCAACGAGGTGTACTGCTCAGCAGCGAATGACGGCACGAAGCCAGCCAGCGCCAGTGCTGCCTTGGGAATGGAGAATGGCGACCCCACACGGTTGAACTGCTGCAGATCGTCGAATGTCTCGACCACCTCTGTGGCGCCAAGGTCGATGCTACGCAATATAATCTTTGGTTCGCGCGAGGGCTTGATATAAGCCTGCAAGGGCGGCTGACCGTTCAGTTCAATGGCCAGGTTGACCACATTGCCTCCCTCGAACAGGCAAAACGGCGGTGTGTCAGTCCATCCGCCAGAGATGTCGATGCGCACGGGGCTTCGTGCCCACACAATCTGGTCATGGCAGACGTTAAGACGTGGCAGCTGCCGCTCGGCCAGCGCCCGCTGCGTCAGCCCCTCGCGGAGCAGTCCAAAGGCAAGGTCGCTGTCGCCACGGAACATGGCATCGTGGATGCGTGTCAGCAACGGTGCATCGGCAGACAGTGGCTGTGGCAGCGGTATCTGGTGGGCAGCAAACAGAGCAGCGGCATCGTTCAGGTCGAGCTGATAGAACACGCTATGCTGCCAGTTGCGAGCCAGTGCCGGTAGGACGCGGGCCCTGAACATGTCGCGCTGGCCGAAGAGGCGCACCAGGTTGGCCTGCGCCGAAAGCTCCTCGGCGCTGAGGAATTGAGGATTGAGAATTGAGGATTGAGAATTATTGTTAGCACCAAGCTTCTCTCTGAGCCAAGATTCAATCTCGTTGTAGGAGAGCACTGGGAACTGCGGCCGCTGCTGCTCGTCGCCAGCGAAGCGGTCGTCGATGTGGTAGGGGCGCACGGCATAGCGGTCGTCGCCGATGGGTACGATGTCGAGGCACTGGCCTGGGCCGAGTGTCACCTGCCAGTCGTTCTCAGGCACACCAGTGACAATGTTGTCGTGGGAGAACACCCATCGCGGCCCGATGTAACTGTTCTCCACCCACACGTTCGTATTCTCAGCAGTGAAGGCGATGTTGGTAACAGCGTTCTGCACGAAGATGCTGGGATGGGGTTTACGGTCGTGGTGCATGATTTGCCGCTGATCGGAGACCACGTTCTGCATAGCCACCGTCGAGGAGATCATCTCGGACGACGTTCCAAAATGGTAGAACTCGCCACCCGGCAGGGGGATGATGGCCACCGTCAGCTGCCGCAGCTCGGGGTCGTCGATAAGCGGGTCGGTGCCGAGCGTGCATCCGAAGTCGGCATAGAGGTCGTAGTATTTGAATTGAGAGTTGAGAGGCGAGAAATGAGAAGTAGGCTGCGCTGCTGGTTCCACGGAACGACTCATCAGCAACTTCACGGCACGGTCGCTCAGCAGCCAGATGCCAATGTCGGTCAGGTAGAAATGACCATTCTGGAGAGCCTGTAGCTCGGCGACAGACGGTTTCTGCAACATGCGCTTGAGCACGGTGGGTGTGCGGCGGTCGGCAACGAACACGCCGTGGTCCTTGGCGATGTCGGCATCGAGCCATAGGCCATAGCAGACGACGTCGGTCTGCGGGATGGGTGGCAACGTCTGCGTGGCCCTGATGAGCACGTCGCCGCTGACCACCATCGTGTTCAGTCCCTCAGGTGCCATGCCCATCATCTGCTCATACAGCGGCAATTGCAGCGACAACAGGTCCTGCGACAGCCGCTGTCCCCGCTCCCAGCGGAACACAGGAACAGGCGTCAGAATCTTTCCCGACGGCGCATAGGCAGGCAGGCGGCGGCTCTGTCCGCCAGCATGCAGCAGGATGCGTTTCTCCTGCTTCAGCCAGTGGCTAAAAGCCTCCGAAGGGGCTTCAGTCGCTCCCACCGCAGCATCTATCGTGTCCCCCTCGGGGGACGAAAGAGGGGCTTCCTCTTCCTTAAATGCTTGCATCAGCAGCCATGCGGTACCGCCACCACTACCAATGCGGTGGCCCTCAGGATCGCAGGTGCAGAAATACTCATTGTCGGGAAGTCCCGTTATGGTGTGGAACACGGTCTTGCCCTCACTGGTCTTTCGCACCAGGTTGGGGGGCAGTGAAAGGAGTTTCTTCATAGATTCATCGTTGCTTTGAGGTGGCAAAGTTACAAAAAACTTACGTAATAACCGCCTTTTTCCAGCAAAAAATCGTCTTTAACGTTTTTTACGGTTCATTGGCGCAGGATTTTCACGCCTCTTCGGTTTAGTGAGTAAAGAGTCGGCGCCCCTCTGACACAATGAAACAGACAAACAAGCTAAACCATCCATAAGAATAACAACAATGAAAAAGAACATCCAAACACTACTGCCTGCGGCTTTGGCACTGCTCATTGCCGCATGTTCGACCACTGGCGACAGCTATTACGAAGCACCCATGCCACAAGAGGCCTTCTACGGCTACACTAACGACGAGCCCATGCCCCCACAGCAAGGCGGCGGCGACCGCTTCGAGGCGTTTGCCGACAACCCATTCGTAGCCGCTGCCAAGCAGCCCACCTCCACCTTCTCGGTCGATGCCGACGGGGCTTCGTATGCCATTATGCGCCGCTTCTTCAGCAGTGGCTACTGGGACTTGCAGCCGTCGAGCGTCCGCATTGAGGAGTTCCTGAACTACTTTACCTTCGACTACCCGGCACCCACTGGCAACGACAATGTAGCCATCAACGCCGAGGCCGCCGCCTGCCCCTGGAACGCCGAGCATCTGCTGCTGCGCTTAGGTATCAAAGGCAAAGAGCTGGCGCCCGCCGAGGTGCCGCTGGCCAACTTCGTGTTCCTCGTCGACGTCTCTGGCTCGATGGATGGCAGCGACCGTCTTGACCTGCTGAAGGCGGGCCTCCGCGAACTGCTCTATCAGCTGAACCCCGACGACCGCATCTCGCTCATCACCTATTCGGGCGAAGTGAAGAAGTTGCTGGAGTCGACACCCGTCAGGGAGGCTGGTAAAATCGAAAAAGCCATCAATCAGCTGAAAGCCAGTGGGTGCACCGCCGGCGGCGAAGCTCTGAAGATGGCCTACGAGGAAGCCCTGGCCAACTACGACGCCACGAAGAACAACCGCGTCATCATGGGTACCGATGGCGACTTCAATGTGGGAGTCACCAGCACCGAAGCCCTGGTCGAAATGGTCGAGAGCTACGCCAAGCGGGGCATCTACATGACCTGCCTGGGCTTCGGCATGGGCAACCTGAACGACGCCATGATGGAGCGCATCAGCAACAAAGGCAACGGCACCTATCATTATATAGACTGCGAGGACGAGATGATGAAGGTGATGGTTCATGAGCGCGAGCGCTTCGTCAGTGTAGCCAACGACGCGAAGTGCCAGGTGACCTTCGACAGCACGGTCGTCAGCGAGTACCGACTGATAGGCTACGAGAACCGCGTGATGAGCAACGAAGACTTTGAGGACGACGAGAAAGACGCCGCCGAGATTGGCGCCGGCCAGACCATCACCGCCCTCTACGAGGTGGTGCTGACTGAAGACGCCAGCAAAACTTTAGCCAACAAGGTACTCGCCACGTTCGACTTCCGCTACAAGAAGTCGCTCAACGGCGCCAGCATCCCCCTGAAGAAGCAGCTGACACTCATCGACGCCTTCAACAAGAAGGCACGCTCAGCTGACTTCAGCTTTGCTGCCGGCGTGGCTGCCTATGGCATGCTGCTGCGGCAGTCGCCTTACAAAGGGGACGCCACCTTCGACATGGCCGAACGCCTGGTAAACGAAGGCCTGAGCTTCGACCCCCACGGCTATCGCGCCAAGCTGCTCTCACTGATAAAATTGGCAGATCAGATGAAAGCATCCCGGGAAGTCCATTGAAGGCATGCATCACAGTCCTTTTCGCAGGGGAAGACTTTGCACCGAGAAGTCTCACACCTTTCTCCGAGAAGTCTCACACCTTTCTCCGAGAAGTCTCCCACCTTTCTCCTAGAAGTCTCACACCTTTCTCCTAGAAGTCTCCCCCTCCCTTTAGCGGACACTTCGGACTGATGCAAATACCGCATAGGAAGCAGCACCAGCACACTACAATAAGCCCCGACAGGCCCATCGCACATTGATGTGCAGGCCTATCGGGGCTTACTGATAGCGAATGGCTGTCTGGCTTTACTTCACAACCACCTTCTTGCCGCCTTTAATGAAGATGCCCTTTGAGGGATGAGCGACGCGCACGCCCTGCTGTGAGTACCAAGCATCATCGGCCGACTTATTGTCAGTCACGCTCTCGATGGCCGTGTAGGTACCAGGTCTCAGCGTGGCGGTTACAAATATCTCGATAGGTGCGGGCTGGTTAGCCATGAGGTTGAGCACCAGATAGACGCCACCGTCGTTGGTAAACGTCTTGGTCATCTCATCGTAATTGAACACCATGTCGGTGAGTTGGTTGCCATAGCGAGCTACCATATAGAGCGGATAAAGACCATACTGCCCATAGTACTGACCGGCTGCGAAGGTGACAGGCTTGTCGCCTAAGAAGTCCTCACCCACAGTGCCCTTGACCCATGCCTCAGGCAGATACTGGCACAAGCCCTGAATGTAGACCTCGCTGTTATTGTTATAGAAGCCCACCTTCACATTGTAGTTCACCTCTTCGGTGCCCGCATAGTTGCCTTCGTCGTCGGTCAGCATCCTCAGACCAGTAAACACGTAAGGCGAGGCCTGAAGGTCTGCAGGAGGCGTCACCACTTGAGGAGCAACGTTGTCGCCACTCTTCGGCGACAGCACCACGTTTTGCAGCATCTGATAGGTACCGCCTCCAGCAGAAATGCAGAGGATGTACTGTTGAGCTACCAGCACGCCCGTGGCTTCGTCGTAGCTGAAGGTGATGTCGGTCTCCTTGCCGTCGTAGCCGATGAAATAGAGCGCGGTGTCATTGTAGCTGCCTGCCGACTGGCGCTTGGCAAAGGTGGCCACGCCGTCGCTGATGGTTCCCGTCAGCCAGATGGTCGGGTCGAAGCCACTCAGTCCCTGGACGGCAATGCTGCTGCCGTCGATCCTTACTTTCACGTCTTCGTTCAAGTCCTCGCTCTGGCTCTCGTTGTTGGGATTGACGTTCTGTCCCGTCAGTACATAGGCCAGCTCATCCTCGGCCATGCCCCCATCCCTTGTGATCATCACCGGCGAGAAGTAGCCCCACGCGTCGACGACCGTCAGGCTGGAGTTAATCAGCAAGTACATGTCGTTCAGCATGAACACGCCGGCTGCCTCCTCATAGTAGAACTCTATGTCGCAGAGGCCCTCATCATTCTGGCCCATATAGTAAACGTCGCCACCGTAGTTTCCGACGAGCTGTCCCTTGGGGAATGTCACAATCTGCCCGTTGCGTGTACCCTTCATCCACGTGTTGCCGGTGATGGGGTTAGGGAAGTCGAAATAGACGTCATCGCCGTCGAAGACCACTTTCATGGGCTCCGTTCCATCTTCCTCTCCACCATTATAATGGAAGGTGTAGGTCACTGACCACGATTCCTCTTCTATGCCCGACGGAGGAGTAACTTGTGCATTAACGCTGAGTGCTGCAGCCACAACGGCTGTAATCATCAATAAGATTTTCTTCATGACTTATGGGTTTTTAGTAATTTGCGGGTGCAAAGGTACGGTTTTTTATTCGTTCCACCAAACATTATGAAAGAAAAAGATTCAAAAAGGCATGACCGGTAACGCCGATGGCTACATCTGTTTTTGTTACTTTCGGGTGTCAAAATGGTGCATTGCGAGATGTTTTTTTAACACTTTAACAAAAAAAGCCTCTTCACAATTGAAATAAATGGGTTTACGCCTTCGATAATTCGCAAAAACTTTGTAACTTTGCAGCCGTTATTAGGAAAAGAACTATCAGTATAACCATAAAAGTAAAAGAAAGGTAAAGAGAAATGGCAAAATTAGATTTAACCCAGTACGGCATCACTGGTTCGACCGTGATTGCCCACAACCCCAGTTACGAGTACCTCTTTGAGGAGGAGACGAAGGCCGGTCTGACAGGGTTCGACAAAGGACAACTGACGGAGCTGAACGCCGTGAACGTGATGACCGGCATCTTCACCGGCCGCTCGCCTAAGGACAAGTACATCGTGAAGGACGCCCAGAGCGAGGACAAGGTGTGGTGGACCACTGAGGAGTATCCCAACGACAACCACCCGATGAGCGAGGACGTATGGGCCAAAGTGAAGGAGATCGCCATCAAGGAGCTCTGCAACAAGGAGTTGTACGTCGTCGATGCCTTCTGCGGCGCCAACGAGGGCACGCGCCTGGCCGTCCGTTTCATCATGGAGGTTGCCTGGCAGGCTCACTTTGTGGAGAACATGTTTATCAAGCCGACGGCAGAAGAGCTGGAGAACTTCGAGCCCAACTTCGTCATCTATAACGCCTCGAAAGCCAAGGTCGAGAACTTCAAGGAGCTGGGCCTGCGCTCAGAGACCTGCGTAGCCTTCAACACCACGAGCCGCGAACAGTGCATCATCAACACATGGTACGGTGGTGAGATGAAGAAGGGCATGTTCTCGATGATGAACTACTTCCTGCCGCTGCAGGGTATCGCCGCCATGCACTGCTCGGCCAACACCGACATGGAGGGCAAGAACACTGCCATCTTCTTCGGTCTCTCAGGCACGGGTAAGACCACGCTGTCGACCGATCCGAAGCGCTTGCTCATCGGCGACGACGAGCACGGATGGGACGACGACGGTGTGTTCAACTTCGAGGGCGGCTGCTACGCCAAGGTTATCAACCTGGACAAGGAGAGCGAGCCTGACATCTACAATGCCATCCGTCGCGACGCCCTGCTGGAGAACGTCACCGTGGACGAGGCCGGCAAGATTGACTTCGCCGACAAGAGCGTCACCGAGAACACCCGCGTGAGCTATCCCATCGAGCACATCGAGAAGATTGTGAAGCCCATCTACGGCAAGAGCGCCGGCCCCGCTGCCGAGAACGTCATCTTCCTGAGCGCCGACGCCTTCGGCGTGCTGCCTCCCGTCAGCATCCTGACACCGGAGCAGACGAAGTACTACTTCCTCTCAGGCTTCACTGCCAAGCTGGCCGGCACTGAGCGCGGCATCACCGAGCCCACACCGACCTTCAGCGCCTGTTTCGGCCAGGCCTTCCTCGAGCTGCATCCCACGAAGTATGCTGAGGAACTGGTGAAGCGCATGGAGAAGAGCGGTGCCAAGGCCTACCTGGTGAACACCGGTTGGAACGGCACTGGCAAGCGCATCAGCATCAAGGACACACGTGGCATCATCGACGCCATCCTGGGCGGTGCCATCCTGAAGGCTCCCACGAAGAAGATTCCTTACTTCAACTTCGACGTTCCCACGGAGCTCGACGGTGTGGCTTGGGGCATTCTCGACCCGCGTGACACCTATCAGCACCGCTCTGAGTGGGACGAGAAGGCTAAGGATCTGGCCGCTCGCTTCATCAAGAACTTCAAGAAGTACGAAGGCAATGAGGCCGGCAAGGCATTGGTAGCCGCTGGTCCTCAGCTGTAAACGCAACAAGGCCAAAGGCCAGAAGACGCCCGGAGCGAAGTGCTCCGGGCGCTTTTTTATCCTCGCTTTTTCACTCTTTAACAAAGAAAAGTGGATGATGTCGATATTTATTCGTAACTTTGCAGCCGAGTATGGCCATCTTTGACAACAGCGATACTCCCCGGAAGAAGGTGGCCGTTGGGGGAAAAGATGCAGACACGGGCATCATTCTAACGAGAGCAATAAAGCAATGATTGATGATAATTTTGACATCCATGAAGAGCGCTATGCCTCTTCGAGCAATAGCGAGAAGGATTTCGAGAACGCCCTTCGACCTCTATCGTTTGGCGACTTCAGCGGACAGCAGAAGATTGTAGAGAATCTGAAGGTGTTTGTCGAGGCCGCCAAATACCGTGGTGAGCCACTCGACCATACGTTGCTACACGGTCCTCCCGGCCTGGGCAAGACCACACTTTCGAACATCATTGCCAACGAACTGGGCGTGGGATTCAAGATCACCAGCGGCCCCGTGCTCGACAAGCCCGGTGACCTGGCAGGCATCCTGACGAGCCTGGAGCCACGCGACGTGCTGTTCATCGACGAGATTCACCGTCTGTCGCCCATCGTCGAGGAGTATCTCTACTCGGCCATGGAGGACTATCGCATCGACATCATGATTGACAAAGGGCCGTCGGCTCGTTCGATACAAATCGACCTGAATCCTTTTACGCTTGTAGGCGCCACTACCCGCAGCGGATTGCTGACGGCACCACTGCGTGCCCGCTTCGGCATCAACATGCACTTGGAGTACTACGACCCCGCAACGCTGGCCATCATCATCGAGCGCTCGGCAGCCATTCTCGGTGTGCCCATCACGGAGGATGCTGCCCGCGAGATAGCAGGCCGCTCACGAGGCACACCACGTATTGCCAACGCCCTGCTGCGGCGTGTGCGTGACTTCGCCCAGGTGAAAGGAACGGGGCGCATTGACACCAGCATCTCGCGAGTGGCACTGGAAGCCCTGAACATCGACAAGTTTGGACTCGACGAGATTGACAACAAGATCCTGCTTACCATCATCGATAAGTTCCGGGGCGGACCCGTGGGCATCACCACCATTGCCACGGCCATCGGCGAGGACGGCGGCACCGTGGAAGAGGTCTATGAGCCCTTCCTCATCATGGAGGGCTTCATCAAGCGCACACCACGCGGCCGCATGGCCACCGAGCTGGCCTACCGCCACTTTGGACGCAATCCCTATGGTGGCAACATCATGGAGCCTGACTTATTTAACCAGTGACTTTTGCCTCCTCAGTTGGAGGCTGAACATACGAAGAACAATGATGGAAGAAGAAACAACTGCAACGGACATAAACGCTTGTTCAGACCCCCAGTCCCCTCATTTAGGGGGCAAGAAAAAGACTACCGGCGTATTCGTCGGAAGCTTCAACCCATTTACCATCGGCCACGACAGCATTGTGCGCCGTGCACTGCCACTCTTCGACCGTATGGTCATCGGCGTCGTTGGCGACCATGTGGGCAAGCCTGGCCTACCCTCCACGGAGTCACGCATCCAGGCCATCCGCCAGCTCTATGCTGGGGAGCCACGCATCGAAGTGCTGCCTTACTACGGACTGGCAGTAGACTTTGCCCGAAGCATCGGCGCCCACTTCATCGTCAAGGGTGTGCGGTCGGCGAAGGATTTTGAGTATGAGCGTGAGCAAGCCGACATCAACCGCCAGATCAGCGGCGGACAGGTAGAGACGCTACTGCTCTATAGTGAGCCGGAGCTGAGCAGTGTGTCATCATCGATGGTTCGTGAGCTGCAACACTTCGGCGTCGACGTCAGCCCGTTCCTGCCAAAGAAAGCAGGAAAAGAATAGTCAAATAGTGAAATAGTCAATTAGTGAAATAGTCAAATAGTGAAATAAAAAGATGATAAGCTATTCCGCTGAAAACGTTAAGATGCCTGCCCTGCGCCGTCGCGACACGTCAGCCTGGATACGCCGCGTCGCCAGCAGTTACGGCAAGCGGGTCGGTGAAGTGGGCTACCTCTTCTGCGACGATGCCCATATCCTCGACGTCAACCGTGAGTTTCTGGGGCACGACTACTACACCGACATCATCACCTTCGACTATTGCGAAGGCGACACCCTCAACGGCGACATCGTCATCTCGCTCGATACGGTGCGGTCAAATGCTGAGCAGTTGGGAAAGGACTACGACGACGAGTTGCACCGCGTCATTATCCACGGCATACTGCACCTCTGCGGGCTGAACGACAAGGGTCCCGGTGAGCGCGAACAGATGGAGGCTGCCGAGGACAAGGCGCTGGGGCTCATTAATTCATAATGCATAATTCATAGTGCATAATTATAATTTGTGTTGATGGGTTTCAGGGAACTGTGGCAACCGCTGTGTGGGCTTTATGGGGCTGATGAGGCGAAGGCCATTGCCCGTTTGGTGCTGGAGGTGAAGTATGGACTGACTATGGCCGACATCCTTTACGGCAAGATGGAACAACTTGACAGCCAAGCCCTTCAAGCCTTACAAGACCGACTGCTGACGGGCGAGCCAGTGCAGTACGTGCTTGGCGAAGCGGAGTTCGGCGGGCGCCGCTTTTTGGTTGACCGCCGCGTGCTGATCCCCCGTCCAGAAACCTACGAGCTGTGCCAGCTCATTCTCAATTCACAATTCTCAATTCGCAATTCACAATTCTCAATACTCGACATTGGCACGGGCAGCGGTTGCATAGCCTGCACCCTGGCCGCCGACCTCCCGGGTGCCGACGTGACGGCATGGGACATCTCGGCCGACGCGCTTGATGTGGCCCGCGAGAATGCCCGTCGGCTCGATGTCAGCGTAACGTTTCAGCAGCGAGACGCCCTCACGCTCCCACTTGACACCCCGTCGCACTGGTCGCTCATTGTCAGCAACCCGCCTTACATCTGCGACCATGAGCGGGCGGCAATGGCTCCAAACGTAGTGGACTACGAACCAGCGCAGGCGCTCTTCGTGCCCGACGACGACCCATTGCGCTTCTACCGCAGCATTGGGCACTACGCCCTGTCGGCACTGGTGCCAGGCGGCCGTCTCTACTTCGAGCTTAACGCCGGACACGCCGACGAGGTGCGCGAGCTCCTGCTGACACAGGGCTTCGCCGACGTTGAGCTGCGCCGTGACCAATACGACAAACCAAGATTCGCCAAGGCATGCAAACCAATCAAACCATAACCGAACAAGAGGCTTACCTACGGCTGGCCGCCCTCTGCGCACAAGCCGAGCACTGCCACCACGAGATGGACGAAAAGATGCGCCGCTGGGGACTCGACGACGAGGCCCGCGAACGGGTACTGACACGCCTTGTGGCCGAGCGCTACATCGACGAAGAGCGCTACTGCCGTGCTTTTGTGGCCGACAAGATTCGCTATAACAAGTGGGGCCGCCGCAAAGTGGAGCAGGCGCTCTGGATGAAGCGCATCGACGCAGCCATCAGCCAGCAAGTGCTCGACGACGTCGACGAACGTGAATATGTGGCTGTGCTGAAACCACTGATAGCCCAGAAGCGCCGCTCGACAAAAGCCCGCAGCGACTATGAACTGAACATGAAGCTCATCCAGTTTGCACGCTCGCGTGGCTTCGGCTTCGACATCATCAAACAGTGCATGGACGTCGACGACGATGAACTGCTCGGCGACGACGATGACTAACCGCCCCTACCCCAACAATCATGGCAATGATGACCATCAGCTTCTGGCGACGACTGCTCGACATAGTCATGCCACGCACGTGTGCCATCTGCGGCCGTCGGCTCACACCCTCCGAATCGATCATCTGCGCCAGTTGTCTGACTGAGCTGCCCTTCACACGGCAGTGGCTGTCGGCCGACGACAACCACATGGCACGCCTCTTCTGGGGTGTCTTTCCCATCGAGCGGGCTGCTGCGCTGTGGTACTATGCTCCCCACTCAGAGAGCAGCAATCCCATCTACAACCTGAAATACCACGGCAGCCAGGAGACAGGTGTTGAGCTGGGCATGATGGCTGCCAACTACTACAGCACGGCAGGATTCTTCGACGGCATTGATGCCATCGTTCCCGTGCCACTGGCTCCTAAACGCCAGCGTCAGCGTGGCTACAACCAAAGTCTGATGATTGCCAAGGGCGTGCAAAGCGTGACGGGCCTCCCTATATATAATAAGGTGGTGCGCCGGACGCACTTCAAAGGCAGCCAGACGCAGAAGAACACCTGGCAACGACAGGAGAACGTTGCCGACGTGTTCATGCTGACCGATGCAGCGACCATCACTGGCAAGCACCTATTGATTGTCGACGACGTGGTGACAACGGGCGCTACTGTCAGTGCCTGCGCCCAGCAGCTATGCCGTGCCAGCGATGTGCGCATCAGCGTACTCGCCCTGGGCTTCACTGTGCACTGAGCCGAGAAAGTCAGTCTCTTAAGCGCTGGTTTCAAAAAAGGCGGAAGAAAATTTGGAATTCTGCCTACTTATTCGTACCTTTGCAGACAATTACTGAAACCAATACCAATCTTATGGAAGCTATTAAGAAGCAATTTGCACAGAAACTGCTCGAGGTGAAAGCCATCAAGCTACAGCCCGCCGACCCTTTCACTTGGGCCAGCGGATGGAAGTCGCCCTTCTACTGCGACAACCGCAAAACCCTCTCATTCCCCGCCCTGCGCTCGTTCGTAAAGGTGGAACTGTGTCATCTCATACAGCAGCACTTCCCTGAGGCCGACGCCGTGGCAGGCGTAGCCACCGGTGCCATCGCCCAGGGTGCCCTCGTTGCCGACCAGCTGGGACTGCCCTTCTGCTATGTACGCTCGAAAGCCAAGGACCACGGCATGCAGAACCTCATTGAGGGCCAGCTGCCTGAGGGCGCACGTGTCGTCGTCGTCGAGGATCTTATCTCCACTGGCGGCTCGTCGCTGAAAGCCGTCGGGGCACTTCGTCAGGCAGGTTTTGAGGTCGTAGGCATGGTGGCCAGCTACACCTACGGGTTCCCCGTGGCCGAAGCCGCCTTCCGCGAGGCCGGCGTGACACTCATCACGTTGACCGACTATGAGGCCGTCGTCGAGCAGGCAGCCCAGACCGGCTACATCCAGCCGTCCGACAAAGCCGTGCTGGCCGAGTGGCGTCAGGCTCCCGATGTGTGGAGCGGTCCCCAAAAGTAATCACGAAATCTTTAGTACCAACCATTTAACTTTGGGGGCACGACAGCAGGCCACACTGCTGTTTGCACCCCCTACCCTTTTCAAGCAATGACAAATTATGAAAGTAGCGTAAAGCAAATCCCCTATACACAGGAAGCCGTCTATCGCAAGCTCAGCGACCTTCGCAACCTGGAGAGCATCCGTGAGCATCTGCCACAGGAACAGTTACAGGACTTCAAGTTCGATGCCGACTCAGTGTCGGCCGAAGTGCCCATGCTGGGCAACGTCGCCGTGGAAGTCGTGGAGCGCGACGAGCCCAAGCTCGTGAAGTTTGGCAGCCGACAGTCGCCCATGGCTTTCAACGTGAGTCTCCAGATAGAGCCCAACGACGAGCAGTCGTCGACGCTGAAAGTCATCGTCGACGCCGACCTCCCTTTCATGCTCAAGGCAATGATTGGCGGTCAGTTGCAGCAAGGTGTCGAAAAGATTGCCGATGTGTTGGCAACGCTCAACTACGAGTAACCGGTCATGAGGGTGTGCCGCTGGATACTTCTTGCAATGGTTGCACTGTTGTCGGCTTGTGATGCCGAGAACAAGTACAACACGTACTATCCCTGCAGCTTTGTGTTCTTCACACAGCTCTACCCCACCAGTGCCCTCACACGCGCCCTCTCCAACCCTGGCGAGTTCGTCATCGTGCAGCCAGAGACCGTGCAGGGCGTCGTTCACCTGAAGCTGACGCCCAACCACGGCAAGTGGGACCAGAGCGATGTTGACCTTATCATGCGCACCGCCATCACCGGCGAGCGTATCAGCTACAACAACATGGGTGCTGGACGGGGGCTCGTCATCGGTCGTTCGAACTTCTTTGGTTTGAAAGCTTACGATTTGCAATGTCCTAACTGCCTGGCCGACTACGACGTGGCTCGCTACCCGCTACAGTGGACGGCCGACGGCAGCTATCTGTCGTGTCCGCAATGCCACCGCACCTACCAGCCGGACAACGACGACGGCCTCGTCATCAGTGGTGGAAAGAAAGACGACCGCATGCTCATCCAGTATCGCAGCATCAGCTATCACGAGGCAGAAGGACGCCTCTATGTGCATAACTGAGGAGAGTTAGGAGTTAGGAATTAGGAGTTGAGGAGGTGTGGAGTTGAGGAGGTAAAGTAGAATGCCTTTTACGCGACCTAACTCTTAATTCCTAACTCCTAATTCAAACAAGCTCCTTACAACAGGTTCATCGTGTCGGTGGCAATCATCAGCTCCTCGTCGGTGGGGATGACACAAACAGTCACCTTCGAGTCGTCGGCAGAGATGATAGTCTCCTCGCCACGTGTCTTGTTCTTTTCAGTGTCGAACTTCACACCGAGGAACTCCAGCCCGCGGCAGACCTCCTCACGCATGCCAGCCTGGTTCTCGCCCACACCAGCGGTGAAGACAATAATGTCGACGCCACCCATGGCGGCAGCGTAGGCACCGATATACTTCTTGATGCGATAGAAGTACATGTCGAGGGCCAGCTGTGCACGCTCGTTGCCGGCAGCGGCAGCACTCTCCACGTCGCGCATGTCGCTCGACTCGCCAGTGATACCCAGCACACCACTCTGCTTGTTCAGCAGGTTCGACATGCCATCGGGGTCAAGGTCGAGCTTCTTCTCAAGGAACGTGATGGCACCACCATCGATGTCGCCAGAGCGTGTTCCCATCATCAGGCCCTCCAGTGGGGTGAGGCCCATCGTGGTGTCGATACACTTGCCGTCGACGACAGCAGCGATGGAGCCACCATTACCGATGTGGCAGGTGATGATACGCTTGCCCTTGGGATTCACGTCGAGGAACTCGCAGACACGGGCCGACACATAGCGGTGACTGGTGCCGTGGAAGCCGTAGCGGCGCACACCATACTGCTTGTAGAGGTAGTAAGGAATGGCATACATGAAGGCCTTCTTCGGCATGGTCTGGTGGAAGGCAGTGTCGAACACGCCCACCTGCGGCAGGCCGGGCATCAGTTCGCTGACGGCGCGCACACCCTTCAGGTTGGCAGGATTGTGCAGCGGTGCCAAGTCGATGCAGGCCTCGAAAGCGTCGAGCACCTCCTCGGTAAGCACCACGCTCTGGTTGAACTTCTCGCCACCATGCACCATACGGTGACCGACGGCGTCAATCTCTTTCAGGTCCTTGATGACCCCAATCTTCGGGTCGGTCAGCAACGAGAATATGAACTTTACACCCTCGGTATGCTCGGGAATGTCGTGCATAATCTGCTTCTTCTCACCGTTAGGCAGTTTCACCTTCACGAAGGCACCTTCCATGCCGACGCGCTCTGCGCCGCCACTGGTCATCACACTCTTGTCGTCCATATTGTACAATGCGTACTTGATAGAGGACGAACCACAGTTAAGAACTAAAATCTTCATAGTTTTAAAAGCCCACCCAAGCCCTCCCAAAGGGAGGGATGTTTGGTTAGATAATTAAGCCCACCCAAGCCCTCCCAAAGGGAGGGATGTTTGGTTACATAATGGATGGAAATGTTTGTTTAATTGGTTATACTGTCTTTTACTAATAGCCCACCGCTGAATAGCTATCTAAACATCCATCCCTTCGGGAGGGCTTGGGTGGGCCTTCACTTCTCACTTCTTCGCGTCCATAGCCTGGCAGGCGGTGATAGCCACCAGATAATAAATATCTTCCACACTACAGCCACGTGAGAGGTCGTTGACCGGACGGGCGATGCCCTGAAGGATGGGGCCGACGGCGACGGCGTCACCAAGGCGCTGCACCAGCTTGTAGGCAATGTTACCCACCTCGAGACAGGGGAAGACGAGGACATTGGCATTGCCGGCGATGTCCGAGCCGGGAGCTTTCTTCTTGCCGACAGCGGGCACGAGGGCGGCGTCAGCCTGCAGCTCACCGTCGATCTTCAACGTCGGGTCGAGCTCCTTTGCCAGACGTGTGGCATCAATCACCTTGTCGACCACCTCATGCTGTGCCGAGCCCTTCGTCGAGAAGCTCAGCATGGCCACGCGTGGGTCAGCGAAGCCGGCAACGCTCTTGGCGGTCTGCGCCGTGCAGACGGCAATCTGGCTGAGCTGGTTAGCATCGGGCATGGGCGTCACGGCAACGTCGCCGACCACCAGCACGCCATTCTCGCCGTACTCCGGTTTCTGCGTAATCATCAGCATGGCGCCACTGACGCAGGTGATGCCCGGCGCACACTTGATGATCTGCAGGGCGGGTCTGAGCGTCTCACCCGTCGTCGACAAGGCACCGCTGATCTGGCCGTCAGCGCCCTCGGTCTTGATGATCATGCAGCCCAAATATAGCGGGTCCTTCACCAGCTCACGGGCCTTCTCAATCGTCATGCCCTTCTTCTCACGCAACTTCGTCAGCAGCTGGGCATACTCCTCACTGCGCTCGCAGTTCAGGGGGTCGATGAGTGTAGCCTTGTCAATGTGAGTCAGACCTTTCTCCTTGGCCAAGGCATGCACCTTGTCGGGGTTTCCAATCAGGATGAGGTCGGCGATATCGTCGGCCAGCACACGGTCGGCGGCCGTCAGTGTGCGCTCCTCTTCAGCTTCGGGAAGCACGATGCGCTGCTTGTTACTCTTGGCACGCGCAATAATTTGTTCTAATAATCCCATAGTTTGTTTTGATTAAAATATAATATCCGTGCAAAAGTACGAAAAAAAATCCAAATACGTGCCAGAAGCCAATATAATTAAATGTATTTTGCAGTTGCCACCATTTTCCGATATCCGCGCGCCCGACCTTGGTCGCTTGCCATCAGCGGGACACAAGAAATCAGTGCCTCACGACCGATGGTCATTGCTACGCTCGTCAAACCGCCTTTCAGTCAGCCCGTTGCTCCCGTTCCGTCCTCCTCATTTCTTATCGCTCATACTATAGGTATGAACGCTTGCGCCTTTGGCAGAGGGGAGATAGTTGATGCCCCACCAGCACATCTGCAAGAGGACAAAAGAGATGACCAGCGTCCAGAGGGCCAGCCGCTCGCGATGACGAGGGTACTGGCGATAGTGGACATAGACAAGATAGGCGAGCCAGGTGATGGCGGCCCACGTCTCCTTCGGATCCCACGACCAGTAGTGCCCCCAAGCTTCCTTCGCCCAAAGAGCACCGAAGAGCATGCCGATGGTAAGGAAGGCAAGTCCGACATAGACAAGATTATCGGTGATGTCGAGCTCGGGCAGTCCGTTTTGTCCCGCAACGACCTCTTCGTCTGCCATGGGCCGATTGGTGCTCACCGTCGGCTCCTTCTTAAAAAACAGCAGATAGATGGCCATCACCGTAGCTGCACCGAGCACGGCATATGCGAACATATAGACAATGACGTGTGGTGCGAACCAAGGACTCTGCAGCGCTGGCATCAGCGTCTTGTCATGAATCTCCGGCTTGAAAAGGTTCACACAGATGAACACCAATGCCAATAGGGTCGAGAACGACAGAATCCACTTGTATTTCCATCGTGTGTAGACAATGATACCCGCCAAGGGCAGGAAGAACGAGTACCATAGACGCGTCTCGCCCATCGTGCGCAGTGGCGGACGCTCCAGCGAGACCCACATTAAAATAATGAACGCAAAGAAAACCAGCAAGCCTGCAATGGTCGTCGTGTGGGCCATACCCGTCTTGCCCTTCCAAGCAGCCCAGGCTCCTACCGCCCACAGCAGCACCGACGTTATCGCGAAATATATGAATTGCTCCCAGCTAATCATCTATAAACTAAAATCTTTAAGCTATAAAACTTTTTTCCTTCCTCCGATAACGAACATGCAAACGGCACCTGCCAGCATCATATAAATGCCCGTATAGACCAGCGGCAGCCACGGGTCGCTCACCAATTCGAGTATCGAAATCTGGCTCTGAGCACCCATCTGCGTGTCATAGCCGTACTGGTAGATTTTCCAGCCGTCCACCTCGTAGGGTTTGTTGACGTCGACCGTGGTTTCGATGTTCTTGCCCGTCTTGGTCAGTATCTGAATCTCCGAGGCAAAGCGCTTGGGCGAACCATCGTCGTAGGTCTCCATAATGAACTTTTTCAGTTCGATGGCCAACGCCATCTCCTTGACGGCACCGTCGGCCGTAAGTGCGCGCCACTCCGGTTCCCCGATGGAGGTAATCATTTTGACCCGCTGCATGTCGGCATTGCCCAGCGTGGCCGTGGTAAGGGCGAGAAACAGTCCGAGGTGATTCAGCAGGAAGGCGATGTTTCGCATGTTGCAGTGCCACGGCAACAGGCACAACCGTTTCAGTATGACAACACCCAGAATGACAGCTATATACACATAGACCAGCACGAACGGCCAAAACGACAGCATGTTGTTCAGCCATGTGCCGCCGACCTGCTGCCGCGTCAGTCCCATGATAATCGTCATCAACACAGCATACGCCATCGCCGGTATCGCAGCCTGATAGGTGGCGATGAAATGGAAAGCATAAACCTTCTTACGCAGCATGTATACCACCGCGATGATTGCAAGGAATCCAGCCAACACGATTCCATTTAAAGGCCACGCAAACGCTTCCCATACCACAGAGCCGACACTCAGTTCCAGTGCAAGTCCTGCAAAGATAAGGCCCCCTCCGACGAGGAAGCCTTCCTTAAATGTCCATGGTTTAGTCCACACTTTTTTAATTTACTATTAGATAAAGTTAGAAGGAGTTAGAGGTAGATAGAGATAGTTAGAAGGAGTAAGAGGTAGTTAGAAGGAGTTAGAGGTAGTTAGAAGGAGTTAGAAGTCATTAGTATAGTCCTCTCAGGTGTATCGAAGCTCAAGTCTATCCTACTTTACTCCTTAACCTCCTATACTCCTCAAATCTCAATCAGCTTACCGTTCTTCTTAGCCTCCTCAATCCACTTGGGCTCGATTTCCTGCAAGAACTTCTGCTTGTTCTCTTTCAGCGTCTTCATGTCGAGACCGATATACTCCTGGGCCTTAGCCTTAGTCGAGATGTCAGGCATAGGCACATCGCCGATAAAACCATGCTTGGCCAACACCTTCGACAGCATCAGACGGGCCTCCTGAGCCTGTACCAGTCCGTCGCTGAACAGACGCTGGACTTCCTGTGGGGCATGGAATGAAGCACCATGCGAGGCAAAGGCATAGTCCCAGCGCCACTGGCTGCTGCGGATCAGTTGCAGGATAGGCTTCATCTCTGCCTCTGTGGCACCCTTCTCCCAAGCAAACTTCGCCTCGATATGGGCTGCCGCCAGCTGCTTCTCTAACTTCGTGCGGCTCTCGCGTGTCTTGGCTTGACGCTCATAGACGTTCTGTTTCAAGACCTCTGCATCCTGACGGTGACAGGTCTGACAGGTACGGTCGATATTTGCCAATGGCGAGGTAACGCGGTGGTCGCTGAACTTCACGCCGCCTTCCTGTTTATACGGCATGTGGCAGTCGGCACACGAGACGCCACGCTGGCCGTGAATACCTTGCAATGCCATCTCGTAGCCGGGATGCTGCGCCTTCAGAATAGGAGTCTTCGACAGCGGATGGATATAGTCGTAGAAACCTATCGAGTCGTAATACTCCTCAGCAGTCTCGCAGGTAAAGCCCTTGTCATGCGGGAACATCAGGTAGTTAGCCTTGCCAGGATTGTTGGGATCGTTAGGCTTGATGAAGTAGTACTCCGTATGACACTGGGCACAGACCAGCGAGCGCATCTCCTGATGGGAGGCCTTCTTCAGGTCAAGGCCACGACGGGCAAAAGCCTCGTAGATAGCAGGACGGGCAGGACGTAGATTCATCGTGCGGGCATCGTGACAGTCAGAGCATCCGATGGTGTTCACCTCCTCGGCACCCAGCTCACTCCATTTCTTGGCATAGAAGTTGGCAGGATCCATCACTGATTTCGAGTCACTGAGCTCACGCATCATACGAGGCACATCGGGACCTTTACACGTCCAACACGTAGCAGGCTGCATGTCGGCAGCGATGGAGTCGTCAGTAATCTGGATGCCGGGATTGCCCGTACGCAGAATCTTACGCATGTCCTCCAACGCATGCTTGTGGCCGCGAGGCGTGTTGTAGTGACGCGAGAAGGCATAGCCTGCCCACAGGATGACCATCTCCGGACGGTCGGCCAGTTCATCTGTTTCCTGAGAGCCGTTGAACATCGAACGGAATGTGGTGTCCTCAGTCATCGCCCACGTCTCATACTCACGCGGGTAGTCGGCCTTGAACTTCTCGTTCTGCGCCACGATTGAGTCTTCGAACACCGTACGCTTGTTATTGAACACGCTGGCCACCTCGGCTCTGCGCTCCATCAGCGACGACACGAGCAGTCCCAGGATAAAAACTACTGCTATCGATCCTCCGAACAGGATCCAACCTTGCCATTGTTTTAATGTCTTTGCCATATCTAGTAATTTACAATTTATCGATTTACGCTTTATTTCCTATTTCTCAATTTCTGAATCCACTCAGGCACTGGCGATGGTGGCAGCGGCGTCACACCTTCGGCATTCGGCGTCGCCATCAGCGAGTTCATACCGCCATGGGGCACATTGCGGTGACAGTCCCAGCACACCCTACCGCCCTGCGCCTGCTGCTGCATATAGCCCATGCGGCCCGTCTTCACAAACTCCGTGTTCAGCTGTTCATGGCAGCGGATACAGTTGTCCATCACCACCTGTCCCGTCAGCTTCTCAGCCTTGATGGCCTGATGCTCCATGTGGGCCACGAAGTACGCCGTGTGCTTCAGTCCGTCAACAGCCTTGAAACCGTAATACACCGCCATATTTTGATGCGGCACATGACAGTCGTTGCATGTGGCATCCCGTCCGTGCGACGAATGGCTCCACGTGGCGTAGTAAGGCGTCATGATGTGACAGTTGACGCAGGCCGACGGGTTGTCGCCCACAAAATAAGTATGCGCCCTGAGCAGATACATAAACAATCCGCCGAGGCCGCATACGATCCCCGCTATCACCAGCAAACCAACCTTCTGTCGATACGATAGCCAGTCTTTAAAAGCTAATATTTCCTTTAGTTTCATCCGCTACTGGTGTAATTTGTGGGCAAATTTACAAAAAATATTTAATAGTACCAAATTTTCAGCCACTTATTTGACATAAAAAATGCTAATCCCGTTATTCTAGCAGAAAAGGAGCTTGCAATTCCCGAGATTCAGATTATTTCTCACAAACATAATAATTAACTGAAAATTATCCCGCTTCGTTTTTTGAAGCGGGAAAAGCGCGAAAGGTCACAACAGTCACGTATAGAAAGTCACATTTACGTGTTTGCAATGCCATGGTTCTACACGGTTTAACACGGCTGGCCGCGTTTTCGGGGACGTTGGCGATGCGCGCCGAGCGGGTGGCCGATGTGCGCCGAGCGGGTGGCCGATGCGCGCCGAGCGGAACAGTGGTGCGCGCCGAGCTGTCGAAAACTGCACGATGAAACGTTAAAGAACATCACAAAGGCCCAGTTTTGGGCCTTTGTGATGTTCACCATCTTGTTCAGATTCACTCTGGTGGGCACGACGCCCGCTCCAAGAGGGGGCTAAACTTTAGACGAAGCTGATGACGCCCTGCTGCACATCGGCGTTATCGGGTCGCTGTGGCTCTGCGGTGGGTGCAGGATTACCGATGCTGGCCAAGATTTCGCGTGTGCGCTTATAGGTTGGTGTCTGCTCGACGGCTGAGATGACGTTGTCGTTGTCGAGGTCCTCGGGCGAGAAGATGTAGATGTTCGGGCGGCGCTTGTAGCGCTTTGCCGAGTCGCTGTCGCCATAGTAGTGACCGCGGCGCTCGTCGCGCTTGGCGGCGCGCTCCTGCTCTTCGGCCAAGCGGTTGGCGTCCTCGCGTGTCTGTTGCTTGAGCATACGCTCCTCCATACCGTCGACGTCCTGCATGCCGAAGCCTGTGGCGAGGATGGTGACCTTGACCTTCTTGCCGAGGTCGGGGTCGATGGCGACACCCCACTTTATTTCGAAGTCTCCGAACTTGTCCATGAACTCGTGGACGTAGTTCATCTCCTCCATCATGAAGTTGTCCTTCGAGTCCTTCTCGTGACTGAACGAGATGTTGAGCAGGATCTTTTTCGAGTTGAAGATGTCGTTGTCGTTGAGGAGCGGCGAGTTGAGGGCATCATCGATGGCCTTCTTCACACGGTCTTCGCCCTCGCCGTAACCTGTCGACATGATGGCTACGCCACCGTCCTGCAGCACGGTCTTCACATCGTTGAAGTCGAGGTTCATGGTGCCGTGAAGGGTGATGATCTCGGCGATAGACTTGGCAGCCACCGAGAGGGTGTCATCGGCCTTGCCGAAAGCGTCGAGGAAGCTAAGATCGGGATAGATCTCACGCAGACGCTCGTTGTTGATGACGAGGAGGGCGTCGACATGCTTGCCCATCTCCTCAACACCGTCGAGGGCCTGGTCGATCTTCTTGTTGCCTTCGAAGCGGAAGGGGATGGTGACGATGCCGACGGTGAGGATGCCCATCTCCTTCGACACGCGGGCAATAACGGGGGCGGCGCCGGTGCCGGTGCCACCACCCATACCGGCGGTAATGAAGGCCATGCGGGTGCCATCACTGAGCATGTTCTTGATTTCGTCCAGACTCTCCTCGGCAGCAGCGCGCGCCTTTGCGGGGCGGTTGCCGGCACCGAGGCCCTCGCTGCCCAACTGTAGCTTGACGGGCACAGGCGAGTCGTTAAGTGCCTGGTTGTCGGTGTTGCACACTACGAAGGTCACGTCGTGGATGCCTTCCTTATACATGTGGTTGACAGCATTGCCGCCACCGCCTCCTACGCCGATGACTTTGATGATGCTGTGCTTCTCCTCGGGAATGCCGAAGTCGAGTATTTCGTTGCCTACCATTGCTATTTACTATTTGACTATTTACAATTTACTTTTTATTTTCGATCCTAGTTTATTTACTATTTGACTATTTTAGATTTACTATTTATTTACGATCTGATTATTTCACTATTTCAAGATTACACCATTTCTTTATTTCAGCATTTCACCATTTTCGACACAGCGAATCGTCAAATAGCTAAATTGTAAATAAATAGTAAATCGTAAATCGTCAAATAGTAAATTACCATCATTCTTCAGCGAAGATGTCGTTGCCGAACTTCTTAAGACCTTTCTTGGTCCTGTTCCACCAACTGTTCTCCTTCTTGCGCCGACGCTCCTCTTCGCGACGCTGGCGCTCCTCCTCTTCAGCTTTCTCCTGTTCTTGGCGTTGGCGCTCTTCTTCTTCCTCTTTCTTGCGACGAGCCTCCTCGGCAGCTCGTTCCTCCTCCTTGATGGGGCGGATGGTGCCAGTCTCTATTTCGTGTGCCTGGCGTGCCTTGCGGTCGTCGGCACGGCGCAGGTTGTCGTCGTCGGCAAAGAGGTTGCCCTGCTCATCGATGGGTGAGCCAGCGCAATTGATGTCGCCCTTTGCGAGCAATCCAAGCACGGTGTTGAACATGCCGTTGTGCGACTTTATCTGCTCGTTGCCCGAATTGATGGTCATGGTGACAAACTTGGCCACGCGCACCTTATCGACCCGCATGTAAGTGTTGAAGGCCTTCTCGATGTTGCGCATGTTGGCACCGCCACCGGTGAGGATGATGCCGCCCAGAAGCTTGTCGGAATACTCTGAGGGAATCTGGTAGCTGACGTTCTCGATGATCTCCTCCATGCGGCCCTCAACAATCTCGATGAAGCGGCGGCTCTCCACCTGACGGTCCATGTCGATAGAGAACTTCAGGTTGGGGTCGATCTCGGTGTTGTCGGTGTAGGCGGAGGCATGCTTGAGCTTCATCTGTTCGGCATCCGACTCTTCCATCTGGAGGGAGGCGATGTCCTTAGTGATGTTGTTCGAGCCCAGGGGGATGACTGCGAGATGGCGCAGCACGTTCTTCCAGAAGACGGAGACGGTGGTAGTGTCGGCACCGATGTCGACGAGTGCGCAGCCCGAGCGTTTCTCAGTCTCGGTGAGCACGGCGTTGGCCAGTGCCAGTGGTGCGAGGTACATGTCGGCCACCTCGATGCCTGCCGTCTCGAAGCAGCGGTTGAGGTTCAGGAAGAAGGCCTTTCGCTCCAGGATGTTGAGGAAGTTGCCCTCCAAATGTGTTGCGCGAATGCCCACGGGGTCCATCTGCAGCTGGTTGTCGACGCGGTACTCCTGCTCGGCGACGTCGAGAATCTTCTGCTCGGGATAGTCGAGGGCGCGGTTGGCGTCCATCAGCTCGACGACCATCTCCTGAGTGATGATGCTGTCGGCGGGCAGCACCTTGCTGATGGTATTACGGACGCTGCGGATAGACTGTCCACCGACGCCGACGAACACCTGGGTGATGCGCGTCTTGAGCTGTGCCTCCAGTTTCTTGACGATGTTGGTGAGGCACTGCGCCGTTTTGTCGATGTTGTAAACCACACCCTTACGAATAAACGACGAAGACTCCTCCTTGACCATGGCGAGCACCGAGATGCTGCCATCGGGCTTCTTCTGTCCGGCAATGCCCGTCACCTTCGATGAGCCGAGCTCTATTGCCACGATAAATTCTTTTACTTCTACTGCCATAGCTATGTTGATATTTACGATTTGACGATCTATTTCTATTTACGATTTGACGATTTACTATTTATTTACGATTTGAGGATTTAACTATTTGCTGCGCCGGACATATTTGACGATTTACTGTTTGTTGTGTCGTCGTTTGCAGATGATCTGGTTGTCGAACTCGGCACTGATGCTCGAATACTTGTTCCAGCCAGCCTCGTTCAAGCCGTAGAGGTAGAACTTACGCAGCCGCTCCAGCTTGCGCTTGACACCGACGGGCGGGCCGAGGTAGAGAATGTGGTCGCCCACACGGGGCACAAGCTCGACGGTGCTATCGGGCAACACGTTGATTTGCACCACCTGGTTGTACCAGAAGCCATCGCCCACGAGCAGGTTACCGATAGGTGCCAGCACCCGCTTGGCATAGGATGGCGAGATGCTGCCAGTGGCCACAATGAGGTCGCAGGCATAGTTGGTGTCACGGAGCAGCTTGCCGTCTTCGTCGACATAGTAGTTGGCACCATTGCCAGCCATGACATGGAGCACGGGGAAACGCTGGCGCAGGTCGATGACGACGGTGCCCGACTGTGTCTTGTAGACCTCAACCTTGTCGATGTACTCCTTTTCCTGCAGGCAGTCCTCGATGTCGCGGGTGTTGATGGTGGCCAGGTCCTTGCCCGTGGGGTCCATCTGCGCATCGCTGAGCAGCTGCTTGACGTCGTTGGCGTTGAGGAAGCCCTCGGTGATGCCTTCGAGGATGTTCACGCGCACCCCTTGGCACACCTGCGGCTCTGCTGTGTCGAGCTTTTTGAAAGCCGTGAACGCCAGCAGCAGGTAGGCGCAGATGAGGATATTGATGACGGTGATGACTACGCGTTTCATCATATTATTTGACTATTCTAATTTATTTACTATTTGACGATTTACAATTTACTATTTATCTACGATTGGGCTATTTACTACTTATTTACGATTTGACGATTTACTATTTATTGACTATTTCATGTTTGCCTTTTCCTTGAGCAGACGGGTGATTTCGGGCACTTGCTCGTCAAGGTCGCCGGCGCCAAGGACGATGAGCACGTCGAAGGAGCGGCTCTTGATGAGCGACAGCACGTCGGCGGTATGGATGAGCTGACGCTGCACGCCCGGTGTCAGCAGGTCGTAGATGAGCTTCGACGACACACCCTCGATGGGGGCTTCGCGTGCCGGATAAATGTCGGTGAGGATGACCTCGTCGAGCAGGCTCAGAGCCTCGGCGAACTCGCGGTAGAAGTCGCGGGTGCGGGTGTAGAGGTGTGGCTGGAAGATGGCGGTGATGTGGCGGTCGCGATAGAGCTCGCGGATGCTGCGTGCACTCTGCAGGATCTCCTGCGGATGGTGAGCATAGTCGCTGAGGAACACCAGCTCGGGCGTCTTTATCTTGAAGTCGAAACGACGGTCGACACCGCTGAAGGTGCGCATGCCGTAGCGCAGCTCCTCGGCGTCACAGCCTGCCAGCTGGGCCATGGCCATGGCGGCAATGCCGTTGTCGATATTGATGGGTATGGGGTTGCCGAGCACCACGTTCGGGACACACTCGATGGGCGACACGAAGTCGAACGTGATGTCGCCATTCGCAATGCGGATGTTCTCGGCATGGAAGTCACCCTCGTCGCGGCTGTAGTCATAGCGGCGCACACCGTCGCGCAGCCGCTCTTTCAGCTCGAGGCCACGGTGGACGATGAGTGCGCCACCAGGCTCGATGAGCTCGGTGTAGTGGGCGAAGCTCTCAAGATAGGCCTCCTTCGTACCGTAGATGTCGAGGTGGTCGGGGTCGGTGGCGGTGATGACCGACATGTAGGGCCGCAGCCAGTGGAACGAGCGGTCGAACTCGTCGGCCTCGATAACCACGAAGTCGGAGTCGGAGACGATATAGTTGGTACCGTAGTTCTTCGTGATGCCGCCGAGGAAGGCGTTGCAGTCGAGATGGCCCTGGTGCATGATGTGTGCACACATCGAGCTGGTGGTCGTCTTGCCGTGGGTGCCGGCAACGCAGAGGCCACGCATCTGGCGTGTCAAGGTGCCCAACACCTGGGCGCGCTTCTGAATGTCGAAGCCGTGCTCACGGAAGTAGACCAGCTCCTTATGGTCGGCAGGCACTGCCGGCGTATAGACGACGAGGCATTGTTCGGGGTTCTTGCAGGCGTGGGGAATGGCATCGATATCCTCCTCGTAGTGCAAGAGCATGCCCTCCTTCTCCAGGTGGCGTGTGAGTGCCGAGGGTGTCTTGTCGTAGCCTCCCACGACGAGTCCACGGCTGATGAAGTAGCGAGCGATGGCGCTCATGCCAATGCCGCCCGCACCGATGAAATAGACGGCGGAAAGCTTGCCCAAGCCCTCGCGGAGGGAGGGATGTGGATTTGTTGTAGCTGTATTGTTGTTCATGCTTTTGCTAACTTTATGACTTCCTTGGCGATGACGGCGGCCGCATCGGGCAGTGCCATCTTCAGAATGTTCTCGTGCAGCAGCGACAGCTTCTGCGCGTCGCTGACGGTGCTGATGGCCAGCGGGATGAGCTGGTCCTTGGCATCGGCATCCTTGACGTAGAGGGCTGCCTCCTTGTTGACCAGCGCCAGCGCATTCTTGGTCTGATGGTCCTCGGCCACATTAGGGCTGGGTACGAGGATGACCGGCATGCCGAGGAGACAGAACTCGGAGATGCTGCCTGCTCCAGCACGGCTGATGACCAGGTCGGCAGCGCGATAGGCTGCTCCCATGTCGCTGATGAAGTCGGTGGCCTTGAGGTTGGGGACCGGCGACTGGAGGCTGGCGAGCCGCGACTGGATGTCGGCATAGTAGTACTTGCCCGTCTGCCAGATGAACTGCAGACCGTCGGCCTGCTCAATGTCCTTCAGGTGGCTGAGGACGCTCTCGTTGAGCGTACGGGCACCGAGACTGCCCCCAACGATGAGGACGGTGCGCTTGGCTGGCGACAGCCCGAAAGAGGCGATAGCCTCCTCGCGCGTACCTTTATAATATAAGAGCGACTGGCGCACAGGGTTGCCCGTGAGCATGATCTTTTCCTGGGGGAAGAAGCGCTCCATGCCCTCATAGGCGACACATATCTTCGACGCCTTCTTTGCCAGCAGCTTGTTAGTCACGCCAGCATACGAGTTCTGCTCCTGAATGAGGCAGGGAATGCCCATGGCTGCGGCCTTGTTAAGCGTGGGGCCACTGGCATAGCCACCGACGCCCACAGCCACCTGTGGCCGAAACTCGCGGAGGATGCGACGGGCCATGCGCTGGCTCTTCCACACGTGGTAGAGCACGTTGATGTTCTTCAGCAGATTCTTACGGTCGAAGCCCATGATGGGCAGGCCCTTGATCTCGTAGCCGGCCTGAGGCACACGCTGCATTTCCATGCGCCCTTCGGCGCCGACAAACAGTATCTGCGCATCGGGGCGCAGCTCACGGATGGCGTTGGCAATGGAGATAGCGGGGAAGATGTGGCCGCCAGTGCCACCACCGCTGACGATGACTCTTAGTTCTTTCATTGTGCTGTGGTTTTAGATGTGAGGTTGGAAGTGGTGCCCATCGGCTGAGTGCGTTTTGCCGAACGGCTGACACTGAGGATGACACCGATGTATGCACAGTTGACGATGGTCGACGTGCCACCCTTCGAGACGAGGGGCAGCGGCTGGCCTGTCACGGGCATCAGGTCGACAGCCACCATCATGTTGATGACGGCCTGGAACACCAACAGCAAGGCAAGTCCGAGAACGAGGAACGCTGGGAAATTGTTCTCGCAACGGCTGGCGATGCGTGCGGCGCGGAAGAGCAGTATGACGTAGAGGAAGGCCACGGCGAAGGCGCCGAAGATACCCATCTCCTCAATGATAATGGCATAGATGAAGTCGGAGAAAGCCTGCGGCAGGTAGTCGCGCTCAACAGAGTTGCCTGGCCCCTTGCCAATGATACCCGATGAGGCGATGGCGAACTTGGCGTGGGCCACCTGGAAGTTGTCGCTCACCTTGTAGTCTTTGGGATCGTCGGTCTTGTCACCCGAGTGGTTCAGGATGCGGTTCTTCCATGTGCCGAAGCGGTGGGTGATCTTTTCCCAACGGCTCACCTCGTCGGCAGCAGGCGGCGTGGCCTCGGCAACGACCAGCTCGGTCTTCCTGCCATCCACGGCGGTGGCCTCAGCCTCGGCTGCCTGCTTGTCAAGGTTGCCAAGCCAGAAGATGAGGCCAATGAAAGCACCCGCCAAGAGGACAAGGGCGCCCGTCAGCTTCCCCATCTGAATGATGGGCACACGACCAATGAACATCATCACGTAAATAACGCCAAAGAGGATGACGGCCGTGGAGAGGTTCTCACGACCGATGAGTAACACGGTGGGCACCACCAGCAGCAAGATGTACCACATCGCATGCTTGTCGGCACCGCTACCGTCTTCGCGCTGCAAGGCACTGAGTATCTGCGCCGAGGCCAACACCATCGTACCCTTGGCAATCTCGGAAGGCTGGAAGGTGAACCCCGGCAGCTGAATGACGCGGTTGGCACCATTGATGCTTTCGCCCCACACCAGCACCCACAGCAGGGTGGCGAAGGAGATGAAGATCATGATGGGCGTGAGCAGCTTGAAATAGCGGCACGGTATGTTCAGTGTGATAATGGCTACGACAACGCCCACAATGATGGTGGTCAGATGGTAGACCATCGGCCCAATGTAGTTGTGGGTCTTATAGGTCAGCGTACTCGAAGCGGAAAACACCTCGACGACGCTGATGAGGCAGAGGCAGAAGAACACCATCCAGATGCCTTTGTCGCCTTTGAAGAGATTGCCTAATTTCATTGTCTGTTCGTTATGTTGCCCCAGGAATTCCCGGGGTGACTCTTAGAGATTTCTGACCAGCTCCTTGAACTGTTCGCCACGATCCTCCATGTTCTTAAACAGGTCGAACGATGCACAACAGGGTGAAAGGAGCACCGTGTCGCCAGGCTGTGCCAGCTCGTAGCAGGCCTCAACACAGGCTTTCATCGACTGCGTGTCGCGCACAGGGAGTCCCAGCGCGTCGAAGTTGTCGTGCAGCTTGCGGTTGTCGGCACCGAGGTATACCAATGCACGGCATTTCTCACGAATGAGCGGCTTGATGGGCTCGTAGTCGTTGCCCTTGTCCTTGCCGCCAATGATAAGCACGGTGGGCGTGCGCATCGAGTCGAGGGCGTACCAGCAGGCGTCGACATTGGTGGCCTTCGAGTCGTTGACGTAGCTGACGCCACGGACGGTGGCCACCCGCTCCAAGCGGTGCTCCACACCAGGGAAGTCGCTGAGCGACTGGCGAATGATGTCCTTCTTGATGCCCGCAATATTGCCTGCGATGCCGGCCGCCAACGAGTTATAGATGTTATGACGGCCCGTCAGGCTCAGTGCCTCCTGCTCCATGTTGAAGGGCTCGGGCTGCTCGATGACGTACTGTCCCGCCTCGATATAGGCAATGGAGCCCTGCTCTTTCAGCTCGGAGAAGGGGAACTGTACGGCGCGGATGTCGTATTTCTCAAGCTCGCGGCGGATGATGGGGTCGTCGTTCCAGTAGATGAAGGCATCGCGCGACGTCTGGTTCTGTATGATGCGCATCTTGGCATCGACGTAGTTCTGCATCTTGAAGTCGTAGCGATCAAGATGGTCGGGCGTGATGTTCAGCAGAATGGCAATGTTGGCACGGAAGTCGTACATATTGTCGAGCTGGAACGAACTCAGCTCGATGATGTAGTACTCGTGGGGCTCTTCAGCCACCTGCAGCGCCAACGAGTGGCCGATGTTGCCGGCCAGCCCAGCGTCGTAGCCGGCTTTTCGGAAGATATGGTAGATGAGGCTCGTCGTCGTGGTCTTGCCATTGGAGCCTGTGATGCAGATCATCTTCGCCCCCGTATAGCGGCCGGCGAACTCAATCTCGCTGATGATGGGAATACCGGCGGCAACGGCTTTGCGAACCAGGGGTGCCGTTTCGGGGATGCCCGGCGACTTGATGATCTCGTCGGCGTTCAGGATGAGGTCCTCGGTATGGTGGCCCTCCTCCCAGCTGATACCTCGTTCGTCGAGCATTGCTTTATAGTGAGGGGTAATGGCCGACATGTCCGAGACGAACACATCGAAACCTTCTTTCTTGGCCAAGGCAGCAGCGCCCACACCACTCTCTCCGGCACCAAGGATGACAATTCTTTTCATTTGACTATTTGACGATTTGACGATTTACTATTTAACAATTTACAATTTGACGATTTACGATTTGACGATTTTGCCCCGTCACTTCTTTCGGATGATCTATTCTGGCTCCTCTCCCTTGGGGAAGGGGCGGGGGGCCTTACCTAATCTTCAGTGTGATGATGGTCAGTGCTGCGAGGATGATGGTGACAATCCAGAAACGGATAGTGATTTTCGCCTCATGGAAGGGGCGGTGCGGCCAGCCTTTCAGCAGATAGACCGACGTAGCGTCGAGCTGTGAGTCGAGCTTGCGGAAATTATCATGGATGGGCGTGGCACGGAACACACGCACACGGCGGCCCTTACGCTTCTGCAGCTTGAACCACTGCGTCTGGATAATCACGCTGAGGCTCTCGACGAAGAAGATGCCGCAAAGGATGGGCAACAGCAGCTCCTTATGCACCAGCACGGCACAGACACCGAGGACGCCGCCAATGGTCAACGACCCCGTATCGCCCATGAACACCTGTGCCGGATAGGCATTGTACCAAAGGAAACCGACCAGTGCGCCGACGAAGGCACTGAGGAACACTACCAGCTCTTCGGTGTGCGGGATGTACATGATGTCGAAGTAGCTGGCATACCCGATGTGGGACGACACATACGCAAAGATGCCAAGGACGACACCGACAATGGCCGAGTTGCCAGCACACATGCCGTCCATACCGTCGTTAAGGTTCGCACCGTTCGAGACTGCCGTCACCACAACGATGGTCATCAGCACGAAAAGCACCCAGCCTGCTGCCACCTTGTACTTGCCTGCAAAGGCCATCAGCTCAGAATAGCTCAGGTTGTTGTGCTTGACGAAGGGGATGGTGGTCTTCAGCGATTTGTGGGCCACAGGCTCATGCTTGATGACCATCTCCGTGCCCTGGGGCTGCGCCGCGACGTTCTCGCGCATCACCACGTCGGGACTGAGCCACAGCGTCAGGCCAACGATGAAGCCTATCGACAGCTGGCCCACAATCTTGTACTTACCTTTCAGGCCCGCCTTGTCGCGCTTGAAGATTTTGATGTAGTCGTCCAAGAAGCCAAGGAAGCCAAGCCATAGCGTCGTGGCCACCATCAGGATGAGGTAGATGTTACGTATGCGGCCTAAGAGCAGCACGGGCACCAGTGTTGCCACGATGATGATAATGCCACCCATCGACGGCACGTTCTTCTTCTCGACACCGAAGGGATCGATGGCTGCGTCGCGCTCGGTCTCGAAAATCTTGTGGCGCTTCATCCACTTGATGAACCGCTCACCAAACCAGGCCGAGATGCCAAGCGAGAAAATGAGCGCCAATATGGCTCTGAAGGAGATGTAGCTCCAGAGGTGGCTGCCCGGTATGTTGAATTGCTCTAAGAAGCGAAAGAGATAGTATAGCATTTTTTCGTTATTTCGTTATCTCGATTTGTCGTTATCTCGATTTTTCGTTATTTCGTTATATCGTTATTACGTTATTACGAGGCTCGTTATCACGTTATTACGAGGCACGTTATCACGAGGCCCATTATCACGACTGGAAAATCTCGCGCACCACCTCACGGTCATCGAAGTGGTGCTTCACACCCTTTATCTCCTGATAGTCCTCATGGCCCTTGCCGGCGATGAGAATAACATCACCCTTGCGGGCCATCATCGTAGCGGTACGGATGGCCTCACGACGGTCGACGATGGTGACAACCTTCTTACGCTGCTGCGGCGTCAGACCAGCGAGCATGTCATCGATGATGGCCTGTGGCTCTTCGAAGCGTGGGTTATCACTGGTGATAATGACACGGTCACTCTGGCGAACAGCTTCCTGAGCCATGAGCGGGCGCTTACCTTTGTCGCGATTGCCGCCAGCACCACAGACGGTAATGACCGAGCCCTTGCCGCCCAGCACCTCGTGGATGGCCTTGAGCACGTTCTCCAAAGCGTCGGGGGTATGGGCGTAGTCGACGATGGCCGTAAAACCTTCCGGCGAGCGGATGGGCTCCAGCCGGCCGGCAACGCTCTTCAGCGTGCTCATCACCACGAGCACATCCTCTGGCTGCTGGCCCAGCAGCACGGCGGTGGCATAGACGGCGAGAAGGTTGCTGACGTTGAACTTCCCAATAAACTGCACGCCCACCTCACGGCCATTGATGTCGAGGTACATACCCTCGAAGTGGCACTCTATGAGGCGTGCCTTGAAGTCGGCCATGGTACGGGTGGAGTAGGTCTTGACAGTGGCCCGCGTGTTCTGCACCATATAGAGGCCGTTCTTGTCGTCGGCATTAGTGACGGCGAAGCTACCCTTGGGCAGCATGTCGAAGAAGCGCTTCTTGGCGTCGCGGTAGTTTTCCACCGTCTTGTGATAGTCCAAATGGTCACGTGTCAGGTTTGTGAAAATACCGCCGGCAAACTTCAAGCCACCGATGCGCTGCTGTGCGATAGCGTGGCTCGAGCACTCCATGAACACATACTGGCAGCCTGCATCGGCCATGCGCCGCAACAGGCGGTTCAGCTCGATGGCATCGGGCGTGGTATGGCTGGCAGGCACCGCCTCATCCTCGATGTAGTTGCACACCGTTGAGAGCAGTCCGCAGCGAAAGCCTAAGCGCCGGAACATATTATATAATAAGGTGGCGATGGTCGTCTTGCCATTGGTACCGGTGACGCCCACCAGCTGGAGGTGTTCCGAGGGGCGTTCATTGAAAGCCGTTGCCACAGGACCGACGGCAGTCTCGGTGCTCTCGACGGTGACGAAGGTAACGCCGCGAGCGGCCGCCACCTGCCGGACATCATCTGGCACATGCTCGCAGAGCACGGCTGCTGCGCCCTGCTCCACTGCCTTTGCAATATACTGATGACCGTCGGTCTGTGTACCCTTGATAGCTACGAAGAGGTGGCCGTCGGCGACGCGCCGCGAGTCGATGTCGACATCCTTTATCTCTACGTCGACCGGACCGTCGATGGTTTTTACCTCAATGTCTCTGATGATTTCACTCAGCTTCATATCTGTATTTGTTCTGTTTCTTTGTTAGTTCAGTTGCAGTGAGCATACCCTGTGCGCACCTATCGGCGTGCCCGGCGCTATACTCTGACTGCTGATGCTGCCACGACCATGGAGCATCACTTTCAGGCCACGTTTCTCTAACAGGTAGGTGGCATCGCGCGCGCCCATACCCGTCAGGTCGGGCATGGTATCGCCAATGGCCGTCAGCGTCCGCACATTGTCCTCGCTGAGTCCCAAGCGGTGCAGGACGATGGCCGTGGCACGGTTGTCGCCACGCTTCACCTGTGGTTCCATGGGCGTCTCATCATCGTGAGCGAGGGCAATGCCACGTCGGAGGTCCTTGGCGATGACTCCTTCGGCAATCTTGCGGAACACCGATGCTGAGACCGTTCCGCCAGAGCCGATGCCACCCTGCGTCTTCACACAGACGATGCATGAGTAGCGGGGCTTATCGGCGGGGAAGAAGCCAGCAAAGCTAAGCCAGTGTTGGCGGGTGCTGCCGTGATACGACACGCCCTTGCCCGACACCTGTGCGGTGCCTGTCTTGCCTGCCACTGGGAACGTCATGGGGTCGGCACGTTTTCCTAAGCCTTGCGTCACCACGTGGTGGAGCACCGTCTGCATCATCTTCACGGCGGCGGGCTTGGCAATCTGCTCACGCAGTACCACGGGAGGATACTCCTGAATCATCTGACCATCCTTCTCCACACCTTTGATAAAACGGGGACGCATCAGGCGCCCGTCGTTGGCAATGGCGTTGTAGAATGCCAGCGTATTGATAGGGGCTATCTGCGTCTCATAGCCGATGCTCATCCAGGCCAATGTCGTGGCGTACCACGGGTGTCCTTTCTGATCAGGCCAGCGTACATAGGGTGCCTTATAGCCGGCGATGTCAAGCTTCAGGTCTTCAGCAATACCCACACGGTGGAGGCCCTCGGCAAACTTCCAATGACCCTCCTCGGTGCCGAAGTGGCGCTCGATGATCTGGCTTACGCCGATGTTGCTACTATACTCCAGGCACTGCGAAGCACGCAGGTCGCCACGGCAACGCCGTGAGGCATCAGCCAAACGGTGACCATGAACGGAGGCCACGCCACCTCCCACATGGGCTATCTCGGAGGAGTCGACACCAGCATCGAAGGCCACGAGCATCGAAGCCGTCTTAAACACTGAGCCTGGCTCACAGCGGTAGCTGATGGCATCGTTGTAGCGCTCACGATAGTCACCTTCGGCAACCTTCGTCAGGTTGACGATGGCCTTGACGTCGCCTGTCTGTACCTCCATCAAGAGGGCCACGCCCATCAGGGCATCGCGCAAGATCAGCTCATCGCGGAGGGCTTTCTCGGCCATGTCCTGCATGCTCACGTCGAGCGTGGTGACAATGTCGGCACCTGGCACGGGCGGCGTAATGACACGATTCACAAACTGGTTGAGTGTCTTCTCCATGTGGACCACGCCGACCTCGCCACGCAAAATGCTGTCGCATGACAGCTCAATGCCATAGCGCGCCGTATCGCCGCGCGAACCGATGGTACGGTCGGCCAGCGACCCGAAGGGATGGCGACGGGCTGGGTGCTCAGTGGCATTGAAGCCGCCACGGTTGGGCGGCATGTTCAGGAAGGGCAGTTTCTTCACCTCGCAGTAGGTGTTGTAGTCCACAAGGCGGTTGTGCAGGCGGCAGTAGCGCTTCTTCTGGTCGTGCCCCTTCTTCAGCTTGGCACGAAACTCCTCGGTCGAGGTCTGTGGGAAGATGGCATGCAAACCGTCGCAGATGCTGTCGAACTTGTCGTACCACAGCGAGTCACGCTTACGGGCCCAGGCTGTGTCGTTGGGGTCGCCGGGGTTGAAGTCGATGAAAATCTCGTACTCAGGGATGCTCGTAGCCAACAGCTGACCGTCGCAGCTCAGGATGTTGCCACGTGTCGGAGGGATAGTATCGAAGTGGGGCCGCTGTCCCTCCGACACGGCCATCCAGTAGTCACGGTCGATGGTCATGGTATGCCCCGCCTTGATAATCACGGCGATGCACACCAGCGTCAGCAAGACGGCGATGGCGAGGTAACGCTGTAGTACTTTATCTTTCTGAAACTTGCTCACCTTTTTATTTGACTATTTCACTAATTTACTATTTCACTATTTGGCTGCGCCAGCATTCTACCAGAAGGGATGGCGGTAGCAAATTCTTCATTATTCACTATTCACTTTTCACTATTCACTATTCACTTCCTCACTTCTCCCCCACTTTCACGCGATAGGGAGGCTGCAGATTATCCTTGATGAGTGAGTCCTGATTGGCTTTCAGCCCCTCGATGATATTACTCTTTCGACTGAGTATCGTGAGGGTACTCTTGCTCGAGAGGGCCTTGAACTTGGCGTCTTTCACCTCTTTCTCCAAGCGGGCGATGTTGATAATGTCCTGCTGGCATTGGTAGCGAATGGCGACATATCCCGTGATGAACAGCACGATGAGCACGATAAGCCATACCTGCCCACGCAACAGGGTCACCAGAAAGTCGCCGCCCACCACCTGACGCAGCGTCAGCGACCCCGAGGGGGCTTCGTCGCCCTCGTTGGCCTCCTGACGTATCTGCTGCAGCACCGACGGTTTGTCGGCCTGCGGCTGCTGAGCCTCCGCTGGCTGTACGTCCTGTGACTGCTGCCCATCGGGGGCTGCTGACGGTTGTTCCTCACCGCCAGCCACAATCTCCATTTCAACGTCGTCCTTCTTTTTCATTCTTCACTCTTCATTTTCACCGTCTCAAACCGTGTCGAACCGTGGCTCACTCTTCACCGTCTAAACCGTGTCGAACCGTGGCTCAACTCTTTTCAGCGATGCGCAGCTTGGCACTGCGACTACGCGGGTTGGCCTCCACCTCGGCAGCACCAGGCGTGATGACCTTATTGCTTAGCAGGCGCAGTGGAGACTGCACCCGTCCGTAGAAGTCCTGCTCCACATGGCCGTCGACATTGCCGGCACGCATCATATTTTTCACGATGCGATCTTCCAGCGAGTGATAGGTGATAACACTCAGTCGACCGCCAGGCCGCAGTAGCTGACAGGCGCCTGTCAGCATGTCACGCAAGGCTTCCATCTCGCGGTTCACCTCAATACGCAGTGCCTGGAACAGCTTTGTCACCTCTTTCTTTTCGCGCTCGCGCATGAAGAGATGCTCGGTGGCTTGCAACAACTGACCAGTGGTCAGCAGGGGTTGCTGCTCGCGGGCCTTCACCAACGTGGCGGCAATACGCCGCGACTGCTTCAGCTCACCATAGAGGTACAGCAAGTCAGCCAACTGCTCCTCGCTATAGTTGTTCACCACGTCGGCAGCTGTCAACTGCGCCCGCTTGTTCATGCGCATGTCGAGAGGACTGTCGAAACGGAACGAGAAGCCACGCGTGGCATCGTCGAAATGGTGTGACGACACGCCCAAATCAGCCAGCAGACCGTCGATCTGGTCCACCCCGTAGTAGCGCATCCACTGCTTCAGGTACCTGAAGTTGCTACGGACGAAGGTGAACCGCCCATCGCTGACGATGTTACGCTCAGCATCGGCATCCTGGTCGAAACCAAAGAGCCGACCCTCAGGGCCTAAACGCCTGAGGATCTCGCGCGAATGGCCACCACCGCCGAACGTGACGTCTACGTAGACGCCGCCGGGCTGGATGTCCAGCCCGTCGACACTTTCCTTCAAGAGGACAGACACATGGTATGTCTCTGCGGTCGTCATTGTTCGCCTTACACATGTTTGGTTAATCGGTTGACGGAGGCGTGGTAGCGGCAGCAACAAATGGATTGAAACCACCGGAGCCCGTCATGAGAGCCTTCAGTTTCGACGAGAACTCGGCTTGCGACATGAATGGCTGTTCGGCCTTGTCAGCAGCCCAGATCTCAATGAAATCGGTCATGCCGATGAATCGCACGGCATGGTCGATTTCGGCTGCAGCCAGAAACTCACTCTTGATGAGAAAGCGACCGTTGCCGTCGAGGATGATCACCTCGGCATCCTGCATGTACTGGCGCAGCACCATCATACCTTCGTCGTCCCACTCGCTGATGGAGGCACGCAGCGCGTCGACTCGCTTGTTCCACACGCTTTCGGGGTACAGCACAAGGCACTTCTGGTGGATGTCCTTACGCATCACCAGCAGTTCCTCGCCCGATGCTTGCAGCACCTTGCGAAATGTCGACGGAAGGAAAACACGTCCCTTCGCGTCGGTCTTGGCTTCTATGTTACCCAAAAATCGCATGCCAATCCTTCTATGCTTGAAACTTCGAGTGCAAAGTTAGGCATTTTTCCCCACATTCCCCCACTTTTCCCCACAAATTTTCTAAAAAGAGCGAAAAAAGTTGTTTTTTAACATTTCGAGCCCTTCTTTTTTACACATTTCGGGCAATCTGTGCATTGAAAGACACCGCTTAAAAAACGTGCACGAAGTTCCTTTTCAACACTTAAAAGACGTTAAATAGCAAAAAAAAGTTCGATTTAGAACGTTTTTCGCCAAAAAAGTGCTGAGTTTTGAATATTTTTGCTAACTTTGCACATTGTTAGCAACATTCGCGAGAGATGCAGACAATAACCGAAAAGACGATAGACATCGAGGCAGTGCTTCGCTCGAAGATGGGCAGCAAGGCACGGTGGGTACCCCGCTTCGCCGTCAAGTGGCTGAAGCATATTGCCCACGAAGACCAAGTAAACGAGTTCCTCTGGCAGGCACGCGACCTTACAGGCACACCATGGTTGGTGGCCTGTCTGAATTTCTTGGGCGTGAAGATTGAAGTGGAAGGCATGGAGAACCTGCCGTCGAAAGACGACGAGCGACTGTACACCTTCGTTTCAAACCACCCCCTGGGTGGCATCGACGGCGTGGCCATCGGCTCAGTGCTGGGCCGACAGTATAACGACCGCTTCCGCTATTTGGTGAACGACCTGCTGATGAACCTACCAGGACTGGCACCGCTGTGCATACCCATCAACAAGACAGGCAAGCAGAGCCGTGACTTTCCGCGCATGGTGGAAGCAGGCTTCAAGAGCCAGAACCACATCTTGATGTTCCCCGCCGGTCTCTGCTCACGCCGCCGCCATGGTGAGGTCTGCGACCTCGACTGGAAGAAGACGTTCATCACGAAGAGCGTGGAGACGCAGCGCGACGTGGTACCTATTCACTTCGAGGGACACAACAGCAAGTTCTTCTACCGCCTGTCGAACATCAGCGACCGCTTGGTGAAAAAGGTGAACATCGCCATGCTGTTCCTCGTCGACGAAATGTTCAAGAACACGGGCAACACCTTCCGCATTCACATCGGAAAGCCTATCTCCTGGCAGACTTTCGACAAGTCGCGCACACCTGCCGAATGGGCAGCCTTTGTCAAAGAGCAGGTCTACCGCCTGAACGCATAACTTCCAAACAGACAAACTACTAAAAGCCAACCATCTCATGGAACTCCCCATAATTGAACCCATCCCTAAAGATGTCCTGAAAGCCGAGCTGACACCCGACCGCCAGTTGCGCATGACCAATAAGAGCAACAACAAAATCTACATCATCACTGCCCACAATGCCCCTAACGTGATGCGCGAAATAGGACGACTGCGTGAGATAGCTTTCCGCGAAGCCGGCGGTGGTACAGGCAAGGAAATCGACATCGACGAGTTCGACACCTGCGAGAACTGCTATAAGCAACTTATCGTCTGGAACCCCGAGGCCGAGGAGATCATCGGCGGCTACCGCTACTTGGAGGGTACGAAGTGGGAGTTCGGCAGCGATGGCCAGCCACATCTCGCCACAAGCCACATGTTCCATTTCTCGGAACGGTTCCTGCGCGAGTACGCCCCTTACACCATCGAGCTGGGGCGCTCGTTCGTCAGCGTCCCCTACCAGTCGTCGCGCATGGGAGCAAAGAGCCTGTTCGCCCTCGACAACCTGTGGGACGGCCTTGGCGCCCTGACGGTCATCATGCCCGACGTGAAGTACTTCTTTGGCAAGATGACCATGTATCCAAGTTACGTACGCAAGGGACGCGACATGATTCTCTATTTCCTGAAGAAGTATTTCGACGACAAGGACAACCTCGTCATCCCGATGAAGCCATTGAAAGTGGAGGCCAACGAGGACGAGTTGGCCGCCCTCTTCTGCGAGCATAACTTCAAGGGCGACTACCGCATCCTGAACCGCGAGGTGCGGGCCTTGGGTTACAACATCCCACCACTGGTCAACGCCTACATGAGCCTGTCGCCGACGATGCGCCTTTTCGGCACCGCCATCAACTACGGCTTCGGCGATGTCGAGGAGACGGGCATCCTCATCGCCGTGGACGAAATATTGGAGGACAAGCGCAAGCGCCACATCGACTCGTTCGTGCGTCAGAACCCCGACGCTCTCAAGATCACCAGTGGTGCGGGTAAGGTGTTCTACACGAAGAACTACTAATTCTTTCGGCAACAAACCCATTCTTTAGGAACCGACACTTCCCTATTCGAGAAGTGTCCCTTCCTTATCCGAGAAGTGTCACACCTTTCTCCGAGAAGTGTCTCACCTTTCTCCGAGAGGGCTCCCATCTTTCTCCGAGCCTTTCGCTGGAGTAATCCCTAACGTTGATTGGGAATCATTCTTAGCCACTTCCGATAACCGATGACGGCAAAGACTGTGTAGAAGCCGTAGATGGCAGCCTTGAACGGTATGCCCTTTTGCACGTAAAGCATGCAGCAGACGGCGTCGACAACGAGCCACAACAGCCACTGCTCGGCATACTTACGTGCCAGTGCCCACAGCGCCACAATACTCAGGGCAGTCGTAAAGGCATCCGTGACAGGCACCGTCGAATTGGTGTAGTGCGTCAGCACCCACCAGATGCCCGCCCACACACACGCAAACACCACGGCAACAGGCACAACAAGGCGCAAGGGGAAACGGGTGATGGGGAGGGCTCCGGATTTTCCGGGAGCGCCGGATTCTCCGGAATTTCCGGAATTTCCGGAATTTCCGGATTCTCCGGGACCTCCGGATTCTCCGGGCTTTCCGGATTCTCCGGATTTTCCGGAATCTCCGGCGAACTGCCACACTGCAAATCCGTAGACTGCTGCCAGACAATAATAGATGGCCATGCTAAAGTCGGCATAGAGCCCCGCCTTGTAGTAGAGCACCATATCGATAGCGGGCATGACGATGCTCGCCACCCACAGCCAGATGCTGGCGCGGTACTCCAAATAGAGGTAAACGAGGCCGACAGTAAAGCCCAGTATGTCGAGCAGTCTCAGTGTGTCCATACCTTTCAGTCAGTCTTTAGAATTTCAACGTTACGCTACCCAACACAGTGCGGCCAGCCATGGGGATAAAGCCAATCTGATAGTAACGGTTGTCGTTGGTGTGGCCGTAGTCGTCTAGGATGCTGGAGTAGACCCATCCGCTGGCGGCATAGTGCGCATCGAAGACGTTGCTTACATTGAAGCTGAAGATGGCTTCTTTGATGTGTGGGAATGGGAAAGCACATTGAGATGCGCGACGAGGCGTGCGAAGCGTATAGGAGAGGCGAAGGTTGCTGGCCGAGTAGGCGGGCAGCGAGCGATCCTTGTTCTCAGTGTTGTCTAAATACTGACGCGACACGAAGTTGGTGTGCCATGCAGCCTGCAGCCCACGCCAATGGAAATCGACAAATCCGTTGAGGATGGCCGACGGCGAGAAGGCCAGCGTGGTGTTGTCGTAGTGGATGGGGCGGAACGAACTCTCCCAGTCTACCGATGCCATCTCGGTAAAGTCTTTCAGCTTGTTCTGGCTCAGGGCGGCATTGCCTTCCAGGGTGAGCACGGGCAGCACGTTCCATGCGGCTGTCAGTTCCACGCCCATACGGTAGGAATCCTTGATGTTGGTAGTCAGGTTCTCGCCTATCTCGCTCAGCTCGCCAGTCTGTACAAACTGGTCGGTGTAGTCCATATAATAGAGGTTCGCACCGAGTCGCACCTGCCGCGTGCTGTAGTTGTAGCCCAGCTCATAGTCCATGAGGCTCTCAGCCTTGGGGAAAGGGTATTTGAAGTTGTCCGTGAAGTTGTTGCGCTCAGGCTCACGATGGCTTACAGCCACCGAGGCGAAAGCATGATGCGGGCCTTTGCTCCAGCTGATGCCGGCCTTCGGGTTCAGGAAGTCATACTTCTCGTCGATGTTTAGCTCCTGGTTATACCATCGGCTGGCCTCTTCATAGAACTTGTCGTTGATGCCGCTGGTCTTGTAGCCCACATGGCGGTATTGCAGGTCGGCAAACGCTTTCCACTGGTCAGTGAACTGGTAGGCAGCCTTCACATAGACGCTGGCATCGAACTTCGAGGCGTCACTGTCGTAGTACTGATAGTCACCGTCACGGAGGAATAGCTGTCGCACCGTGGCGTTGCTCGTGTAAGTGAGGTAGCCGAAGTGGTCGCTCTCGAAATTCTGCACCGACAGGCCGCCGATAATGTCCCAGCGGTCGTCGTTATAGTTCACGCTGCCCACCATGCCGTAAGCGTCCTGGTAGTAGCCTTTCTTACGGACGAAGTCGGCCTTCTTGATGTTGTTGCCGTCGGCATCGGCAGCGATGAGACCGAACTTCGCCAGTTTATACTGCGGGCGAAACTCGTTGTAGTAGCCGTAGCCGTGGGTGTAGTGGAGCGTGGCGGTGGCTCTCCAGCGTTCGCCAAAGTCCAAGGCGGCAGTCAGCAGGTTATGGTTCTGCCAGAAGTTGTCGGTAGTCTTCGGCCAGTAACTGCCGTCGGCCATCTGATAGCGTTCGGTCAAGTAGTTGCCGTTAGCATCCTTCACGAAGAGGCCGTCATCGCCGGTGACGAGCCGCTCGTAGAGCGAGTTGTACTTCCCAAGGCCATGGTCGTAGAGGTCACCGTAGGTCTTGATGCCCGTCTTTGTCTGGTAGGCCCAGGAGCCGTCGTCGTAGTTGCCGTCCATCAGCGAGTAGTCGTTCGAGCCGGCGGTGACGCCGTTCCATGCCTGGCCGGTCTTCTCGAAGTTGCCGAAGTTCTTGTATCTGACGATGACATCGTCAGACACCCAACTAAGCCCACCGTAATAGGAGCCCGAACGACCGGCGGTGCCATGTATGAAGCCGTCGGTGTTGGTCTCATGGTAGGCTCCATCGACGATGAAGTGTTTCCACAGAAGCCCCGTGGAGAACGTGCCTCCCAAATTATAAGTATTGTAAGAGCCATAGCTGGCGCTGACCTCTGCCGACGGTCGCTGCATCGGAGCCTTCGACGCAAGGGCCACCGTACCGCCGAAAGCACCGTCTCCATTCGTCGACGTTCCCACGCCGCGCTGTATCTGCACCGAGCCAAGGAGTGCACCATAACTGTTCATGTTAGCCCAGTAGACACACTGGTCCTCGGGCGAGTTAAGGGGCACGCCGTCGAGCGTCACGTTGATGCGCGAGTCGCCAGCACCACGGATCCTCATATAAGTAGTTCCCGTGCCTACGCCGTTCTCGCTCCATGCCAGCACGCCAGGCGTGCGGGCGAAGAGGAATGGCAACTCCTGCCCCGTCGTTGAGAAGCGGTTCAGCTCCTGCCGCTTGATGTTCGTCGTGGCGTAAGGGGCGTCCTTCTGTGTGCGCACGCCGCTGACCACCACTTCCTGCAGTTTCTCCATCTTCAGCGAGTCGGCATCCTGCGCCGTCGCCGTCATCGTCATGGCCGTCGCCACGAGTAGCATTGTCCTTTTCATCTGACCTTAAATTGTTTAACGTTCAACAAAAAGGGGACATTGAGAGCATTCCATCCCTTCGGCGGCACTACCCGCATCAGGTTCTGAGGGTATCATCTCAGCCCGCCAACAGGCAGGCACCCCTTGAATTCGGGTGCAAAGGTACTAAGTTTTCGGCAAACGCCCAAACATTCGGCAGCTTTTTTTCGCTGTGTGCTGCCAAAGGGCTCTGCCCGATACGAAGAGAGGTGCGAAGCGGTCTGTTTCCGCCTCGCACCTCCGTCTGCTCTTCAAACTCTAATGCTTTTCGGAGCGGGTGACATGCTTTTCAGAACGGGTGACGACTGTCTTAGCGTCTCACCACCTTGCGGATGCTGCCGTCGGCGAAGCGCAAGATGTTCACGCCGCGCTGAAGGCCTGTCACCGGCTGTCCAGCACTGTTGAAGATGCTTGTCGTGTGTTTTCCAATATTGTTGTTATGCAGTGCGATGCCTGTCGTGCCTCCCGACTTCGAAATGCCGATGGCGTCGATGGTAAGCCAGGGCAGCCACTCGCCCTCGCCCTCGGCGTAGATGGCAAGGCGCACCAGTCCCGTCATGTTGGCGAACGGGGCGCTGAACCGATCCTGTTCGTCCATTTCGCACAGCTCTTCACTGTCGAGCTTTCCGATGACGTGGGCCTCGCTGAAGGCTTCTCCCTCGGGAGCCACCAACAGTTGCAGGTTGAAGTATTCGCCCTCGAACTCCTCGTCTGACGTGTAGTCGATGTAGGCCTCGAAGCTTGCCGTCGGGTCGTTGCCGAGGTCAATTAGCGGCGAGACCACCCATGAGTAGCTCTCCTCGTCCTCGGGCATGTAGCGCAGCAGCGTGTTCTCGCTGGTGTAGTAGCGCTTCACGCTGAAGTCGCCCTCGTCCTCCGCCAGTTCGTCGCCGAGCTGTCCGCCATAGGTCAGCCATCCGCCCATGTCGTCAAGGGGCGTCTCTTCCATGACCAGCTCGAAGGGAGCCGTGAGGGCCGCCTCGCTGTCGTCGGCTGTCGTCGGAACGGTGTAGTCGCCGTTCTCGTTGAAGATGCGGAACACCTTGATGCCGGGGGCTTTCGATTCCCCTTGCTCACGGTAGAAGAGGTAAGAGGCCTCGGGCTCGACAATCAGGATCGCGCCCGTCACTTCGAGGTTGCGGCCGATGGTGCGCTTCCACACCTGATTGCCTTCAGCGTCGTAGCGGGCAATGACGAACGAGTTCTGGACGTAGCCCTCAACGTCGCGGTAGGCCACGATCCAGTCGCCACCGGGCAGGGCACCGCTGCCTATCGGACCGAAGGAGTAATTGTTCGTCAGGTCCTTCTGGGCTATCTGCTGCGCTTCTTCGCCGAAGAGGTAGTCGCCGGCGTAATTGAACTTCTGGAGCATCACGGTGAAACCAGTGGCCAGCTTCGACTCGAAGTCGACGAGCACCTCTTCGGTCTCGGGGTTCAGCGCAATGTTGCAGTAGTTGTGGTCGTACTCTTCGCTGCAATAGGCGTCCAGGCCGCTCAGCCCGAAGCCCAGCGTTCCGTCGGCGCTGATGTACTGCACCCTGATGTTACTGGCGTTCTTCGTCTGGTCGTACATGTAGGCCACGGCCGCACCGCCCCTACCGTCGCTGGCTATGCGGTAGGGATTGACCGACTTCGTGGCGCTGACGTTGGAGTCGTAGACGACGGGTTCGCCCCACACTTCGGTCAGGTCGGGCGTCAGGCGATGCACTCTGGCCCCCTCCTCGCAGTCGTCGAAGAGCAGGAAGTCACCGTCGGCCGAAGGAACAATCTGCAAGGTCATCGACGACGATTCCCACTCGCGGGGCTCCGGCCAGGCTGCTACGCCGTCGTTGTCGATGCGCTGAATGAACTTGCGGTCGCTGGTCTTGAAGATGAAGTACGTGTCCTCGCCGACGACGTAGGCATCGGTCGTTGGCGTGCTGCCGTAGTCGCTGTACGTGATGCCGTCGAGGCCCCACAGGAAGTTGCCGTCCTGGTCAATCTTGTAGATGGCTGGCTGGAAAGCGCTGGGCTTGCCGCCAGCTTCTAACGAGGGTTCGTCGCACCGGCTGTCGGCAACCGTAACGATGGCACTGCCGTCAGCAGCAATGCAGAGGCGATGGCTCGACCACCACGTCGGCGTGGCGTGGTCGTTCACCAAGATGGGCTCGTCGAACACGGGGCATCCGTCGCTGTCGAGCAGCTGGACGTAAGTCCTCACCGCGGTGAAGGTGCTTTCGCCAATCTCCTTGCGGCCCCACGTCATCCAGTAGAGCCAAGTCTTGCCGTCGCTGGTGCGCTGTGCCTGCGGGTTACGGGCGTAGTTCTCACTCTGTCCTGTTGCGTCGTAAACGCAGTTAGGCGTTTCGTCAGTGTTCCACTGCGCGTGGATACCAAGGGTCGTAGCCAGGGCTACGGTGGTTAGGAATAATGCTTTCTTCATAATTAATATGTTTAAGAGTTAATGGTTGTTGGTCGCCTCGTTCTGTAGGGAGAGGCGTGCAAAGCGATTGCCGCCCTCATTTCAGGCTGCAAAGGTAGCCCATTTCACCGAGACGGCAAAAGGGAAGGTATAGACAAAAGTATAGACAAGTGGATTAAAAAAGACTAATCCTTAGATTCCATCGACAAAGCGCTTCAGGTCGTCTTCGGGTGCCAGGCCGAGTTTCTTGCGCAGTCGGTAGCGGGCAGTGTTCAGGCTCGAGACAGAGATTCCTAAGGCGGTAGCCATAGCTTGCGTCTTAATGTTCATACGGATGAATCCGGCCAGCCGGACGTCGTTGTCGGTCAGTTGCGGGAAGCGAGCCTTAACGCGCTCTAAGAAGTCGGCCTGCTGCTCCCTGAGGTTCAGCTCGAGGGCGCTTAATTTACCGATGGAATCGGAGTTTTCTGCTATTTCGGCCAGTTGAATGCTCATGCTGACGTTGTGCTTGTAGGCGTGGTCGAGCTTCTCCTCGTTCTGTCGCATCTTCAGCTCCAGCAGTTCCCTCTCAAGCCGCTGCCGCTCTATTTCGGTGTCCAGCCGCTGTTTCTCCACCTCAGCCATGCGGCGGCGCGTCTCAGCCGCGCGTCGGAGGGCATGGATGACAATGACGAGGGCGATAATGACCAGCACCATAGCCGCGATGATAACAACGTGCATCGTGCGGGTTCGGCGGTTCTCGAACTCCTTCTGTTCCAGCTGGATCTTTCCCTTCAGAGCGGCAATCTGGTAGTTCACCTGCGTGCCGCGCAGCTGCGTCGTGCGCGCCTCAAGCTCGTTGCGGTGGCGCATGTAGTTCTCCATGTCGGCTCGCAGGCTGTCGATGCTGCAGAGCAGGCGAAGCTGCAGAATCTCGTTGTCGGCGGCATCGTACTGGCGGGAGTATTCCACGCCTCTCTCTGCGTAGTGATAGGCCGAGTCGTAGGCGGCGTGGTGATAGAGCAGGCTGCTCTTCAGGTAGCAGTAGCCCACGAGGTAGAGCCCGTAGTCCATCGGCTTGCTGCGCTCAAACTCGTCGACCACCTCTTGCAGGTGCTCGTAGTCCTGCCCCATGAGGTACGTCTCGCCGAGGTTGGCCAGCTCAATGTAGACGTAGGCCGTGTCCTGAGGGTAGAGCCGGCGGTCCAGTTCGATGACCTCTTTCCCGCAAGTGGCAGAGGCTTCGAAGTCGCCGTCTATCTTTGCCAGGAAGAGGGCCTTCATGCGGTAATAGTACTGCGAGGCAAAGGTTTCCGGTTGCGTGTTCTCCATGTAGTCCAGCGACTTCAGCAGCTCGTAGGCGTCTTCGCTACGGCCGGTCAGCTCATAGGTCATGACCATGTAGACGCCCGCAGTGAAGTAGGCCTCGTCGTTGCCCTCTTTCCGGGCAGCGTCCATGGCGGCCTGCAGGTGGTTGAGCGCTCCGATGATGTCGCTGTCGTAGTAGTCCTTGCAGCCTTGTTCAACGAGCGCCTTCGCCTTTTCTGTCTGCGAACCGGCACAGCCAACCAGCCCAGCGGAGGCCGCCAGAAGGGTCAGCAGGAAGAGTGTGGTTTTGCCTATGAAGTGTCTCATCGCCGTGCAAAATTACACCTTTTTGGCGACTAACCGCGCCCGAAGCATCGAAAAGTCCCATTCTTTAACTCCCTTTAACGCCTTGCCCGCCCTTGACGGCAAAACGCCCCTCTCCATGAAGAAAAAACGGCTCTGCCTGCACGTTTTTGCCAATTATTTTGTACTTTTGCACCGATTTTATGTAGGGGTGGGCCCTATCACAGTCCGAAAAGGTGCGGACTGCCGCGGTGTTTCCCCCTGTCAGAACAAGAGAATGTAGCAATATGATGGACTGGAAACAACTGATTTCAAACCGCCGCCTCGGGCAGGAACACCGCCATCCGGAGCGCCACGACGACCGCACGGAGTTCAAGCGCGACTACGACCGGCTGATCTTCTCGGCACCCTTCCGACGTCTCCAGAACAAGACGCAGGTGTTCCCCCTGCCGGGCAGCATCTTCGTTCACAACCGGCTGACGCACTCCTTGGAGGTTGCCAGCGTGGGAATGTCGCTCGGCAACGATGTCAGCCAGCACCTCTGTGCCCGCAATGCCGACTACCGCAACAGCCTCGTGGCCGAAATCGGGCAGATCGTGGCCACCGCCTGCCTGGCCCACGACCTGGGGAACCCACCCTTCGGCCACTCTGGCGAAAAGGCCATCCAGACGTTCTTTACTGAGGGCAAGGGCAGCAGTCTCCGTGAGAAGGTATCGCCAACATTCTGGAGTGACATCACCCACTTCGAGGGCAACGCCAATGGCTTCCGTCTGCTCACCCACCAGTTCAAGGGACGCCGCCCAGGTGGCTTCGTCATGACCTACTCCACGCTGGCCAGCATCGTGAAGTACCCCTTCGCGTCGTCGGTCGCCGGCAAGAAGGGCAAGTTTGGGTTCTTCAACAGCGAGGCGGAGACCTTCGAGCGCATCGCCGACGCGATGGGCATCATACGTCTGTCAGCGCCCGGCGAGCCCCTGCGCTATGTCCGCCACCCGTTGGTCTACCTTGTCGAGGCTGCCGACGACATCTGCTACGAGATTATGGATATCGAGGATGCCCACAAACTGAAAATCCTCACCTTCGACGAGACGGTTCACCTCATGCTCGACTTCTTCGACGAGACGGTGCAGCGCCACATCCTCCAGCGCATCGACGAAGAGCAGCTGACCGACCGCAACGAGCAGGTGCAGTATCTGCGAGCCTGTGTCATTGGCAAGCTGGAGAACGAGTGTGTACAGACGTTCATCGACCATGAGGAGGAGATTCTCAGCGGCACCTTCACGGGCGCACTCATCGACCACATTGCGCCCGTGCCCCGTCAAGCCTACGAGACCTGCTCGCGCATCTCAAAAGAGCGTATCTACATGAGCCAGCCCGTGCTCGACGTGGAGCTGTCGGGTTACCGCATCATGGCCACGCTGATGGAGCTGATGATTGAGGCCATCGAGCACCCCGAGCGTTTCTACTCACGACAGCTCATCGGGCGCGTCTCGTCGCAGTACGACATTGAGAACCTGTCGTTGGAAACGCGTCTCATGGCCGTCATCGACTATATCAGCGGCATGACCGACGTCTATGCCCTCGATGTCTACCAGAAAATCTGTGGTATCTCGCTACCTATCGTATAAGAAGATGAAAGATGAAAAATGAAAAATGAAAAATGAACTTCATCTTTCATCTTTAATCTTTAATCTTTAATCTTTCCGCCTCTGTCTTACTGCCTCAAAAAGGAGGATAGCGGCGCTGACGCTGACATTCAGCGAGTCGACGCGTCCCAGCATCGGGATGCGTATATGTGCGTCAGCCGCCTCACGCCACTGGGTGGTCAGTCCTGTGGCCTCAGTGCCCATGACGAGGGCGATGCCACGCCGCATGTCCGTGTCGTAGTAGAGCTTTGAGTCCTGCAGCTGGGCAGTAAGAATCGTAATGCCCCGTTGCTTCAGGAAAGCGATACACGCCTCGGAGGTGCAGGCCACACAGGGCACACTGAAGAAGGCGCCCACGGAACTGCGAATGAGGTTAGGATTGTAGAGGTCGGTGAGCGGATCGCAGACCATCACGGCGTCGGCACCTGCCGCATCGGCACTGCGCAGCACGGCTCCCAGGTTGCCTGGCTTCTCGACTCGCTCCAGGACGACGATGAGGGGCGACGGCGACAGCCGAAGGTCATCCAGTATCCGTTCACGCATACGCACCGTGGCCATGAGCCCCTCCGTACCACCGCGATAGGCCATCTTCTCGTACACTTGCTCCGAGACCTCGTAGACGGGCGTCGACACTGGCAGAGACGGCATGCCCTCATGGCCATCGATGTCGGTAAGCAGCGAGTGGCAGCAGAACACGCTGCCCACCTCATAGCCCGTCTCCACACAGTGATGCAGCTCACGGCGCCCCTCCACGACGAAGAGCCCCGTCTTACGACGTTCTGACGATTTCTGCTGCAAAAGGAGCAGCTCCTTCACTTTCGGGTTCTGTGCGCTGGTAATCATGGGGCCAGGGGTTTGGTTTAAAACATGGTTACGACGCGGCGGATGCCGGCCACAAGCAGGTCGACCTCCTCGCGGGTATTATACATGGCGAACGATGCACGCACGGTGCCAGTGACACCCAAGCGCGCCATGAGCGGCTGGGCGCAGTGGTGGCCGGTGCGCACGGCGATGCCAAGACGGTCGAGCAGCGTACCCATGTCGAGGTGATGAATATCGCCTACCAGAAAGCTTACCACGCCGGCCTTGTGCCCGGCCTCGCCGTAAATCCTCAGCCCTTCCACCTCGCGCAGCCTTTCTGTGCAGTAGTCTGTCAGGTCTTTCTCGTGTGCCGCGACATTGTCGAGACCCACCCGCTCCAAGTAGTCGATAGCAGTGGCCAACCCATGTGTCGCCACATAGTCGGGCGTGCCTGCCTCGAACTTGAAAGGCAGACGCTCGAACGTCGTACGCTCCCAGCTGACCTTGTCGATCATCTCCCCGCCTCCCTGATAGGGCGGCAACCGGTCGAGCCATGCCTCCTTGCCATAGAGCACGCCAATGCCCGTCGGCCCATACATCTTATGCCCGCTGAAGGCCAGGAAGTCGCAGTCCATGGCCTGCACGTCGAGGCGCAGGTGGGGCGCACTCTGCGCTGCATCGACGAGCACGGGCACGCCATGCTCGTGAGCCACGCGGATGATGTCCTTCACGGGGTTCACGGTGCCGAGCACATTGCTCACATGGGTCACGCAGAGCAGGCGCGTACGGTCGCCCAACATCCGCTCGACCTCGTCCAGCGGGCACAGCTCGCCACGGTCGGTAATGGGCAGATGGCGCACGATGATGCCCCGCTGCTGTGCCTGCAGCTGCCACGGCACAATGTTCGAGTGGTGCTCCATGTCGGTCACGACCACCTCGTCGCCCTCGCGCATCTGCGAGGCACAGAAGGTGCTGGCCACCAGGTTGATGGCCTCCGTGGTGCCACGGGTGAACACCACCTCCTCCGTCTTACGCGCATTAATAAAGGTACGCACGCGCTCGCGAGCCGCCTCGTGCAGGTCGGTGGCCTGCTGGCTAAGAAAGTGCACGCCGCGGTGGACGTTAGCATTGACGTTCAAATACTCGTCGCGCATGGCATCGAGCACGCACAGCGGCTTCTGCGTCGTCGCTGCATTGTCTAAATAGACGAGGGGCCGCCCGTACACCTCCCGCGAAAGGATGGGGAAGTCGGCGCGAAGTGTTGTCAGGTCAATCATCATGACTCGTTTTTCAGATTTTGCGTGCAAAGTTACAAAATAATGCTGAAACAGAAAAGCATTTTTGGATGATTAACGCAGTTCGCCCCATAAATAAAGGCAATTCGAGGAAAATTGGGGAAAGTCCGCAAGGTGCCACTAAGCAAATCGAGGCGGATTGCGGAACGAATTAGGTTTCCAATTCGTAACCCCTGATAGCCTTATGTCGGATAGTTAAACTTTCTTAACGACCTGCGCAAATCAAGGCATATCTCGGCTGTTCGAACCGTTTTCACACTTTGCGTTTTTCTTTCCTAAATCTGCCGCGATTTGCGTAGCAATTTATTCCCAGAAAGGTATTACTTTTGCAGCCCGAATTTTAAAAGGAATTAGAAGATGAGTAGAAGCACTTTTTCGGTATTGTTCTATGCGAACAAGAGTAAGGTAAAGAACGGCATCGTGCCAGTGATGGGCAGAATCA